>JACNFQ010000051.1 GCA_014384545.1 bacterium
CCCGAATGGCGACCAAAGCTGGGTGAAGCGGAGAATCCCTTAGCCATTTCATGCCGAATCCTCTCTCCAGAAGTAACCCCAAGGTTGGGTGATTCGTGGCGGAAGGCATCCCAAATCTCTGGTGTCGCCGTCAGGTCATGTGTGGCGATAAGGCGCAGTCCTCTAAGGACTCTCAAAGGGTCATTTGAAAGGGAATCATGATGGATAGGAACGAGTCTCTTATCCAGCACATCAGAAGCAAAACTGAGAGGGTCAAAGAGACCGTTGCCACCCTTTGTAGGGGGACGCCACAGAAGAGCATTCACCGAATAATCCCGACGTTTGAGATCTTCTTCTACGCTTCCTTGTGCTACTGTGATATCTACAAGAACGCCATTCTTACCCGTATATCTCGTGGTCAAAAACCGGTCTTTGACTTCGTATCCTTTTCCAAAAGAAGCTGTCAGTATCTCCTTCGCTTTCTCCCAATCTTCTTCTCTAGAAACTAGGTCATATTCCCAAGAACCATCTTTCTGTAGAGTGCCCTCAATAAGTAAGAGGGCGTCTCGCACAGCTCCACCCACAACCCAAACACCTTCTAATTCAAAGAGTGCAGGAGGCAAAGGCGAGAAGAAGCGAGAAAGAGACACAAGCTAGACAAACGGGTAGGGAGAAAGGACAGCCCCATCGTCGGTAATCGTCACTTCGTAAAGCCAGCCAGAGGCAAGATCAACGACCCAACCCTCCTGATGCACTTTGAGACGAGAGAGTGCACGGGAGAGATCTCCAGGAAGAGTGTGATCCTTTAGTGAGCCACCCCACAGGGAATGCGAGATGCTCAGATCGAGTAGGTTGCCGCCATACCTTTGGAGATCGCCCCACTCGGGAGAATTATCAGATTGGTGGCTCCAAGAAGAACGGATAGAGCCTAAGAAGCGAGCAAAAGCAGCTCCCAAAGCAACAGGCGAGTTGCGGGTAGCAATAGGTCGCTCCGCCAAGAGGGCGTCTGGTCCATAGAGGAAGACAACCCCCTCTTCAACGAATAGACCATACCGACCTTCTCCTGCTCCGGAATGGGGCATTACCTTTAGGTCGCGACAACGCAGAGCTTGCCCCAGTGTACTTTGAGGAATCATGAACAAGGCAGGTGAACCGACCCAATCGGAGCAGCGGGTAGGGGGATGTCCCTCTACAGAAAGGAATGCATCCCACAAGGGACGAATAATCTCGGCAGGTTGGGGAATGGGGCGTGCTGCAAGAAGGAGCAAGAGAAGAGGCGTCATTTATCCTCTCCACAAGGCGGGGGGTCAAGCGTGACCGTGGGGAAGGCAAAACCAAGCCCCAACGCATTGAACTGCTCCAAGATAGAGAGATTCACTTCGTGTCGGACATCTCTCAGCCCTTTGCCCGAGTTCAGTTCTATCCAGTAAATCACTTCCAAATCTAGAGAAGAATCCCCGAAGGCTAAAAAGTTCACCCAGCATTCGTCTTGTGTATCGGGATGGCCTTCGATGATCTGTTCAAGAGTCTCTTTCGCTTTCCGAATCAGGTCGGGAGACGTATCGTAAAGAAGCCCTAGAGAAAGGGCCTGCCTAAATCCTTCTCGACGGCTGAGATTGATAATAGTTGATGCTGTAATAACTGCGTTAGGGAGGATGATTTCGGTCTTATCAAAACCGCGGAGCCGCGTTGAGCGAAGACCAATCTGTTTGACCGTTCCCGCTTCTCCAGCAACTTTGATGGAATCGCCGACTCCAAAGGGACGATCAAGGAAAATAATGACCCCACTAAATGCTTGCGAGAGCGTGTCCTTAGCAGCTAGAGCAAACGCTAAGCCGCCGATACCTAATCCGGCAACCAACCCCATAATATCGAAGCCAAAACCAGAGATGATGGCGACACCTGCCACAATCCAAACCAAGAAACCCGTACTGCTTTTTAGGACCGAGATGATCTGGTCGTCCAACTCACCTTCAGTCTTGGCGGCAATCGGTTCTAGAACTGCCGCAAATAAGAATGTAAGAAGATGTCTAGCTAGCAGGGTTAGAGAGACCGCAATGAGAAGAAAGAGGAGTTTGCCCACCAGTTCAGCACCTTCCCCCTCACTGTATTCACTAGATGCCCATCCCGAACGGAGGGCAAGGAGAATCAAGAGCCAACTGAGGGGCTTCTCAATAAGAGAAACGACATTTTCAGCATCCTGTGCCTCCTTCTTTTGAAGAAAGGCAATCAGACGTGGATGGAGAATGGCACGAACGATCGCTACACCGATCCAAGCCACCAAGGGATAGAGAACCAAAGTAGAGGCGGGATGGGCAATAAGGGTATCAAGGGTCATACCCTCATTTTACTCTTCACCAACCCTAATGGTTCAACCATCCCCCATGACATCTCCCCAGACTCATCATTTGGCACGGGTCAACCCCCCCTTGCCTTTTGGGGGTGGTGTGCTCCGTCCATCCGAGAATCAAAGGTGGAGTGCCTTTGGACCGATTGCTTGCCCCTACAGATTCTCTCCTCATTTCATAAAGCCCACTCCCCATAGGATGGGTGGCATGGCTAAGGTGCTAATCTTTGGGGCAGGGCGACAAGGTCGCGCTATCGCTCTAAACTTGGCGCCCGACTTTGACTTGTGGGTAGGGGATGGCGATACTTCAAGATTGTTAGCGATCTCGACTTGGTTGCCCCAATTTGTGCCTTCTGTTAATCTTCAGATTCAGTCTTTGGATGCTTCTCAACCCGAGACTTGGGGGTTTGTGGGCATCCCTGATGTCATTGTGAATGCAGCGTCTTATACATTAAGTGAATCTCTTACGGATTGGGCGATCGAGAAAGAGTGTCACTTGGTCGATTTGGGGGGCAATCCTGATGTGGTCGCTTCGCAACATAAACGGCATCGTTCTGCGGTAGATGCGGCTGTTTCGATCATTCCAGATTGTGGTTTAGCGCCGGGTTTGGCTCAGATTCTCGCTGCCGAGGGGTTGCTCCATGTAGAAAACCCCCATTCTGTCTCGCTTACCTGCGGAGGATTACCCCCAACTGCACCCAACAACCCTTGGCGCCACGCTCTCTATTTTGCGGCAGAGGGATTGCTGAATGAGTACCGAGGCACCGAGACAATATTGGTGGACGGAGAGGCAGTAGAAATCCCTTGTTTATCGGGCAAAGAGAGTGTAGAGATCCCAGGCGTGGGGGTGTTGGAGGCTGCTGTAACACGAGGTGGCGTAAGCACAGCCCCAGCGACCTTCTTGGGCAGATTGGACAACTACATCTATAAGACACTGCGGTGGCCAGGGCATTGGGATGTGGTGGGAGGGTGGGCTAGGGATGGGTTCTTAGCCAGCGATTGGCAGGAAGACGCCTTAGGAGCGATCGAAGAGAAGTTGGGGTGTGACCTGCCCACCCCCGACGAAGACTTGGTGGTATTGAGAGCGGAGGTCAGTGGCAGGGGAGGGATGTGGCAAGCATTGCTTCTAGAAAAGAATGACCCAAAGACAGGGCTAACAGCGATGGAGCGCACGACCGGTTTTCCGGCAGCTGAAGTCGTTCGATTGGCCGCGAAGGGTGAACTGAAGCCTGGTGTCCTTCGCCACGAAGCGGATCTACCAACGACCACGATTCTCCAGCGCCTCGAAAAGGCGGGGCTCTCTTTCCAAACCACCAGCACGCCCTAGCCCCTCATCTCGTTTGGGAGACCCTTCCACGCGCCGCCAAATGCGGGGGCGTGGACATGAGGGACGGAGGGCTTTAGGGCAACCACCACTTTAGGGCGACGGTTCCAATCGTCGCCACATCTATTGTCCCTCTACCCCGTTAGGGAGACGGTTCGATCTGTCGCCTACGCCCTCCCTTCCCGTTTGGGGACCCTTCCACGCGCCGCCAAATGCGGGGGCGTGGACATGAGGGACGGAGACCAGAGAAGGACGCTTGCGACCGGCTCTGTGCCGGAGCATCCGACATAGTGGCTGGGAGAGCCACAACCCCCCGCCTAACTTACTCCGAGGGGATTTTCTTGGGCAATGAGCCTCCTGTACAAAGGAGGATAGCCATAGCCACGCTTACCCAAATGGGGCTATGCGACCAAACAAAAACCACGACCCCTACACCAATAAAGACCCAGGGATTCCACATCCTTTTAGTCTGCTTATCCTCCATAACAACGGTCTCTTAATTTGTGGAGCAACACGCACCTTCACCGGCATCAGGATCTTTCTCGCTCTCATTAGTGGAGCAACTCTTTTTACAGCAAGGGCAAAGGAACCCCACAAGCACACCAATAGCCACAGATATTGTGACGTTCCTAGTGATTAGCCATGCAACGACCATCACCACGAGTGGCATCAACCAACTTTTCTTATCCGAACAACTGTTCATGTATAGACCTCCATAGTTTATCTTACAGCTCTTTACCCGCGAGGGACGATTTTCGCAATCGTTCCCCAATGCGTCACGATATGTATCTCCCCTTCTGCATCCTCTCCAAATCCCACTATGCCCCCACCAAAGTCTATGTCAAGCGTCACGGCACCTCGTTGGGGATGGGCAGTATCAATAGCCCGAATCCAGCTTTTGGCAAAATCACTAAAGAGGTACCAACCCACCAACTCTGGAATCGCTTTTCCTCTGTAAACGAAGCCGCCAGAAATAGATGCCCCTTCAGTATGGTCATATTCGTATAGGGGTAACAACCTCCCTTCTTTCTTACATCCCCATGCGGGCTCAAAGCAGTGGCTACCTTCTAGAACTTTCCATCCCAAGTCCAATCCAACCGCGCCTGCTGGCACCCTATCCACCTCCTCCCATTTATTTTGACCCACATCACCGATCCACAAGTCCCCCGTAGCACGGTCAAATGAAAACCGCCAAGGGTTCCTTACCCCCCAATGGAGAATCTCAGTACGCCCCCCCACGCCATGGGCAAAGGGGTTGTCCTTGGGAATCTTGTATGGACGTTTCTCCCACGGTGTAGGGTCGATACGAAGAATCGCCCCTAGGAGGGAATCGTTATCTTGTCCACTGTTCTTGGGGTCTCCACCTGCCCCACCATCACCCATCCCTATATAGAGGAATCCATCGGGGCCAAAAGCGATTTGTCCCCCATTATGGTTCGCCCAGGGTTGCTCAATGTCCAACAGAACGACTTCCCCCTCTTTGTCCACCTCCAAACAGGTTGTGCCTGGTTTCGGACCCGAAAAAACCCGGCAGCTAGGATCACTGTCCCAATTGATGGGGAAAGCTGATACAACTGTAGCGCCTCCGCTTTTTCTGTCGGTATAGTTCACATAGATCCATTTGGCTGATGGATGTAAGTAATGCCCCGGCCCAAAAGCGATTGATAGAAGCCCTCTCTCTCCTCCACTGGCTACACGGTCGGTGATGTCCAAAACAACAGCTCTCTTCTTACCTTCCCATAAAGCGATAACGCGCCCTTCTTGTTCCACCGCAAATCCCCACGACCCAACAAAGACGATCGAGACAGGATTCTTTAGCTCCGACCCAGTCGTCTCCACATCCAAAGGAGGCAATGCGAGAGCTAACAAGAAAAGAACCATCGCTTCTATCCTAGTCTTTTCCTAGTGTACGCTTTCCCCATCTCTTTTGGTGGTGGGCGTTTGCTACCCGATGGGATTCATCTCTTGCTCGCATAAGGAGGTGTTTCCCCGATGAGCGCTTCCCAAAAGGAATCTCACTCATGGGGTCGCCCCCGTAAACTTTCTCGAAGCGCTTCGCTAATCCCACAACAGGAATCGATAAGAACCACGAATGGACAGCAGCTTGTGCTGCGGCACACTGTGTCTTACCCCCATCTACCAAGAAAAGGTCGGGCGCCTCTCCCCCTTCGGCAATACCACGGCACCGCCTGTCAATCACCTCGGCAATCATCGCAGGGTCGTTAGCGCCTCCGGTCCAGTTCATCGTGAAATTCCTCGTAAGAGATTTATCGTATGCACCATCCCGAAACGCTACTTTGGATGCGACTGCCTCCTTTCCCATCAGATTAGAGATATCGAAAGCCTCTATCAAGCGGGGCAATGAGCCCAATCCCAAATGTCGGTCTAGGTCTTCCATCGCTTTCTGTTCCCATTCGCCCACTTTCCGATTCTCTCGTCCCAGTAACCGATCCAGTTGAATCACACTATCTCTAGATGCTTCCAAGACGCGTTCCTTTTCCCACCTAAAATAGGGCGATCGAATCCGGGTTTTTCTTCGCGGATGTAATGTCCTTTCTAGCCCCTCCCAGTCCCCTTTTGGAACAGGAACAAGAATCGTCTTTGGAGGTGTCCGCTTGGCATAATGAATCTGAAGAATGCGTTTGACCATCTCTTCCACGGACTCGCCCAACGGATTTGTGAGAGGAAACCTCAAAGGATTGAAGGGCGTCCCCTTCCGAATCGCAGTAATGGCGTAATAAGCCTCTACTTTGTGCCGCGCAAGCGAGATAATATCTAAAGAGACGGTAGGAGGTGCTAACCCTTTCCGCTGTGTCAGGAATCCCTCCAAAGCAGAAATCCTGTTCCTAAACCGAGCAGCAGCTTCAAACTGACGTTCTTTCGCCGCCTCTACCATGTCACATCTTAGCCGTTGGAGTGTCTCCGAGACATCTCCCTCCAAGAAAGCCAATGCTCCCTTTACCAGATCACCATAGGCTGGGGGAGTAATACGAGCTTCACAGGGGGCAGGACATTGCCCCATGCGGTAGTAGACACACGCTTTGATACGACCCGAATCCAAGTTATAGCGACAGGGACGAACGCCAAATGTCTTTTGGAGATGCCTAATCGTTCCCCGCACATTCTTGGCGCTCCCAAAAGGACCCAAATGGGTTCCAGGACTTTGAGGCGTTCTCGATAGAGCGAAATAGGGATAGGTGTCGGGTACCACTCTCAAGTAGGGAAAACTCTTGTCATCTCGCAAAGCGATGTTTAGGGGAGGACGATGGCGCCGGATCTCTGCGGCTTCTAGAACCAATGCTGCTTCTTCATCCGCTGTCACTGTAAAGGCGACTCGCGAAGCCTCTAGGCGAATCCGAGACGCTTTTGTTGGTTCTCCCTTCCGTTGAGACAGCCAAGTGGATACTCGATGACGCAGATCTTTTGCTTTGCCAATATACAGAGGTTTACCCTTATCGTCCAAGAACCGATAGACACCAGGAAGCCGGGGAAGTCCTCTTGCGGAATCGCTCTTGATCACTTCTTGAGCCATCCCTCCAAAGCGCGCCCTGTAGGTCCTACACCCTCTTTGGCAATCTCCAAGGGTGCCCCCTCTGCGACAAGTTCTCCCCCACCGTCTCCTCCTCTTGGGCCCAACTCCAACAACCAATCTGCATGAGCCAACACCTGCAAGTTATGTTCAATCACCACCAAACTATTCCCTTCCTCAACCAATGTGTCAAAGACCGCCAACAACCGTTCAATGTCGGTGGGATGAAGCCCCGTGGTCGGTTCGTCCAACAGAATCAGTTGTTTCCCCTTTCTCGTCTTGCCTAGATGTCTGGAGAGTTTCAGGCGTTGGGCCTCGCCTCCACTTAGGGTCGTTGCTGGCTGACCCAACCGCATATATCCAAGACCGACTTTCTCAAGGACTTCTAATCGCCTCCTAACGGGTCGAGAGTGCTCAAACAGAGTGAGGGCATCATCCACGGTGGTATTCAGGACTTCAGAGATATCTAATCCGTTGTACTTGATAGCCAACGCTTCGGGACCATATCGATTCCCCTTACAAACGGGGCAAGGAACCGTGATGTCGGGCAAGAAATGCATCTCAATTTCTCGGACACCGCTCCCCTTACAAGACTCGCATCTTCCTCCCTTTACATTGAAACTAAAGAACCCAGGTCCATACCCTTGGGCTTGAGCCTCGGGGACCCTAGAAAAGAGCTTCCTTATCGTTCCAAACAGGTCGGTATAGGTTGCGGGGTTGCTTCGAGGTGTTCGCCCGATGGGACTCTGATCAATCAAGAGTATCTTCTCAAAGTGGTCCACATTTCTAATCGCTTTCGCTAGAGAAGGGGAGAGCGAGCCCAGTTGCTCCATCTCTTTCGCCCCCTCGACAAGAACACCCTCTAAGAGAGTGCTCTTTCCAGACCCCGATACGCCTGTAAGAACGACCAATCCACCCGAGGGGAAATGGAAATCTCCTCCTTTCAGGTTATGGAGTGAGGCACCCTTGATAGAGACTCCCTTCTTGAGTATTCGGGCAGTTCGGGAGGGGGTGGGGTTGCCCAAGACCCAAGGACCCGTCAAGCTGTCAGGGTGTCGCAATGCCTCTTGAGGCTTACCTTGTGTGACAACCTCTCCCCCTTGTTCACCCGCACCTGGACCCATTTCCACCAACCAATCTGCAGCCCCTATCGTAGCTGGGTCATGTTCTACCACCACGACGGTGTTACCCAAGACAACCAGCTCCTTTAGGGAGTGAACTAAGCGTGTGGCATCGTCGGCATGGAGACCTATTGTGGGCTCGTCAAGTACATAGAGAACACCCGTCATCCGTCCCCCCAATTGTCGAGCCAATCGAATCCGTTTGGCCTCGCCACCCGATAGGGTCCTTGAAAGGCGGTCCAAATCGAGATAACCCACGCCCACCTCTAAGAGGAAGGAAGTGCGATGCTTGATTTCGGTCAGAATGGGTTTGGCAACGAGAGACTCCCTATCGGGGAGATGACTCAGTTGGTCCTCTACCCATCGATTGAGATCAGTAATACTCCACCCAGACAGGTCCGAAAAGGAGAGACCCTGAAACTTCGCCGAGCGTGCTTCTGCCCTTAGTCTTTTGCCCGTGCAAAGGGGGCAAACTGATTCTCGAATGTACCGATTCAGCCTCGTTCGGATGGCGGGACTCTTCGTCGTTGATAACTTTTTCCACAGGGCAGCTGCAATCCCCTTGATAGGGTGGTTGAAATGGAATTTGCGTCCCCTCCGGCTCCTCAGGACATAGGCGACCTTCTCTCCCTTTGAACCATGGATGAGCAAATCAAGCACCTTAGTAGGGAGTTCACCCATGGGGGTGGTTGGGTCGCATCCCATCGCTTCAAGCACCCCCCGTGCCGACGCTTGGTGCCACCGATCTAACAGCCTCTCCTTTAGAGGGCGAAATCCACCCTGCAACAGACTTTTCTTTGGGTTGATCAAACTATGGCGATGAACAGCTTCTACCAGTCCCAATCCTTTACAGCGAGGGCAGGCGCCTTCGGGAGCATTAAAGGAGAAGAAACGGGGCGAAAAGGGAGGAATCGTCATTTGGCACTTGGGGCAAGATGCCAATTCGCTAAAGAGAATCTCATCCTCTCCTTGAGGATTCGTTAGGTAGAGATTCCCTTCGCCCCGATCAAGAGCTGTTCGCAACGCGCCTCGAATGCGCATGGGGTCGGTACTCCCCATCACGATCCGATCAACGACCAAGTCTAGGTCGTGGGGTTTGTTGGGGTCCAAAACGATTTCTTCATCCAACCGCAAGAGGGTCTTGTCTGCTCTAACCCTAGAGAAACCTTCCGTCTTTAGGGCGGCTAGGAGATTCCCAAATGCACCTTTTTTCCCTCTAGCAAGAGGAGCCAATACCATAAGCCTTCGGTCTTTTTCCAGAGCCAAGACACGGTCAAGAATCCTATCCAAGTCTGTTCCAGAGGCTTCGCAGTCGCATTCGGGGCACCACGGCACAGCGATACGACCATAGAGGAGTCTAAGATGGTCCAGAATCTCAGTACTTGTACCCACCGTGCTACGAGGGTTTCTAGAAAGAGGTGCTTGATCAATCGCAATCGCAGGGCTAATCCCCTCAATCCTGTCCACCTCTGGTTTCTGGATTTCACCTAAGAACTGTCGGGCATATGCGGAGAGGCTATCTAGATAGAGTCGTCTTCCCTCAGCACATAAAGTATCAAAGGCGAGTGAAGACTTTCCCGAACCACTTGGCCCCGCAATGACGGTCATCGCTTTATGAGGAATCACAAGAGAGATGTTCTTGAGGTTGTGTACCCTTGCCCCCAATATCCGTATCCCACCGGAGTTTTGGTTAGTCAATGATCTTCATAATCTCGTTGAAATAGTTCGCATAAAACGAGGTGACCACCATCCCCACAAGAACGGCAGCCAACAAGAGGGTTAGGACGCGAACGCCCCCCACAATCCCCTTTGCTACCATGCGTGCTTCAGAGCGTTGAAGTTTGGCCAGCGATGCGAGCCCCTCAGAAGATCCACTCTTCCCCCAAGTGGACATCGCCCCTCGACCCAACAGGTCCATCAACCTGATTCGCTTCATCGCGCTCATCAAGTCTAGTCCCGTTCGTACCCCATCCGCAGCGTGCCTAGATTCCCTTTGGGTGCGCTTTTCGCCACTAGCTTCTCCTGCCAAGACCAAGGCATCGGGGAGGAGTAGTCCAGCTTCGATTCCCATATGGAGAGTTCCCAAAAGGCGGGCGCGTGCCAAACGACGACGGTATCCTGCCACGAGGGGCGTGATACCCAAGAGCCCCTCTACGACGGCACGGAGGGGGGGGATGCGTCTCAAGAATGGTTTCCATAACAGATGGAGCCCCAAGAGGATGAGGCTAAACCCGCCCGGTCCAGCAGGAATCAACCCTTGGGGTTGATCTACAAGCCCCTCCATACCTTCTGTGAACATTCCATTGACAAAGGGTCCCAAGACCAAAGTTGTAACCGCAACTCCGCCCAGTACGATACCGGGCCAAATCATGACGCCCTTGATTTGATTCTGGAAACGAGCTTCTTCGTCAAAGTGATGTGCCAGTTCACGGAGCGTATGGGGGAGATGTCCTGACGACTCTGATGCACCAATCAACTTGGAAACAAAGGGCGGAAAGAGAGCGTGTTCGGGGAGAAGGGCATTCGCCAACCCCCCCTTAGGTCCTACGCGTTGCGCTAATCTATAGGTCGCTCTTTGATAAGCTCGAGGCGAGGTGCTTTGGAGTTGCTCTAAAGCGAGGGGAAGCGAAACTCCAGCATGGAGCATAGCCCCCAACGAGCGCAACCACGCAGCCAAATGACCTGGTGGGGCGGCACTAGGGGCGTGGGACAAAAGGTGGGGCTAGCCCCCCGACTGAGAAAGAAAGCGTCTCTCTAAATACCCAGGGTCTTTTGAACCGTTTTCCTCAACCATTTCACGGAACGAGACGATAACGTTCTCGTTGTCCATGCCCACCACCAAGCCATAAACACCTTCATGAATCTTCTGAGGATCGTTTTCATCTCGAACGACATCAAACCAAAGGATATCTCCCTCGTTGAATACGCCCTCTTGACTGTAAGGCCGTACGGGCTTCTTGCTAATCGTTTTCTTCATCTTATTTCTCCTTGTTGACTTGGATCGATGTATGCAACCTGAAGAGGTTGCCCCTTACTGTCCCAAATCCCTTGGTTTTTCGCGGCTGTGGCAAAGCCTATTGAACCCTCTTCGGGCAAGGCGTTGTCACGGAGTTCATAGCGGATAACCAAGAGAGAACCTCCAACGCGCTCTTCTCTACCGTGGGAGACCAAGGCGATATCTAAAGTTCCTGGCTTTGCGAGGTCTGTCAAGACGGTCCAGCTACTCTGTTCTTGAGCGGACAAACCGATCAAGCCCACCGATTGCAACCGAAGTGCTGAACTGGGGAACAACACCCTCACGAAAGCACCTGATAGAGTCTCTACACCCCGCGTTTTCAGTTGAACAAGATAGGTTTCCCCTTCCTCAACAGAAAGTGGGGGAACGATAATGATCTCAAGTTCTTGGTGGGTAAGAGTAATCTTCTCGGTTCGTTCTACAAACTGAGCCCTGTCTTTTACCGAAACAGAAATGACGACTTCGTCGGCATCGTCATCAGCAACCCAAGAAATCAAGGGCGTTTCTCCCCCCGAGAGAATCTTCCCACCTTGAATATTCCATTGATAAACGAGGCGGTCAAAATCGGGGTCTGTTGCTGTAGCACGGGTCGATGCACTACCCCCAGCGGGAACAAATGCGGGAATGGTGGACAACGATTCAATGACAGGTTTCCGGTTGGCGGTGGTCTGTGCACTTGAAGGTGGGCGAGCTCGACCGGGTTGCGAACCAGAACAGGCTGCCAAAATGGACCCCGCAATAAGGAGAATAGAGCGCTTCATCCTGATGTTTCCTTCTCTTTTTTCTTCCCTCTATTCCTAAAGAAGAGAAAGGCAATAACCCCAAAGGCGACCAAGACTCCCGGTCCCACCGAACGACCCGAATCCGGGATGATAGCGCCACGAGGCAATGCCTCGAAATCAACGGGAAGCGAGTTCAGTGGAATCCTCTTAGTGACCTCCAATGTGAGGGGATCAGCGCCAAAGAGGAAAGGAGCGTCTACCGAAACGAGAATCAATCCTTCAGCAAAAGAGAGATGGGTGGGTGCCATATCAAACCGAATCTTTCCCCTAGTTTCACCAGTCAGTGTATCGATAACATGGACAAACCGAGTGCGCATATCCGCTGCCATCACCAAAGAGGAATCTTCACTAAAGGTCACATTCTGAGGAGCGTCTGTAACGGGTACGGAATGAGCGAGAGTCTCGCCCATTGCATCATAAATCTGAACGGTATCTGCTTGAGTGAGGGTCACAGCAAACCACTTGCCATCTGGACTAACAGCTAAGTCACTGGGTGAATGGGAAAGTTGGCGCACTCTGAGAACTTCTTTCGTTTGAGCATCAATAATATAGACCTTAGCAGAGTTTGCCCGGAGCGCATAAATCAGATGACGGTCGGGACTAGAACGGAGCATATGAACGGTGTTTCCCAGTTCAATATACCCCGTTCTTTCGCCTGTTTCCACATCAAAAACCGAAACGCCCAGTGCCTCCATCGTATCGGGGTGGGCAATCGTAGAAAAAACCTCTTTCCCACCAGGACCAATCGCCAAGTTCAACGGAAAGCCTGGTGTCTGAAGTTCTCTCTTTACAGAGCCCTTTGCCAAGTCCACAATCACAATCGTCCCGCCATGTTGATTGGTGACATACCCAAGCCCCTGTTCGGGGTAGAGATGGATGTCTGAAAGTCCCTCTCCTGCCATAAACCGTCTTTGAACTTGCTCTAGGTCTACATCGACAACGAGAACTTCATCGGGGGATCGGTTGACGAGGTATACAAGAGTGTGGTCTAGGTTCACACCTTGGCAAGAGGTAAAGACTATTCCTAGAATAAGAAAAGAAGCAAGACCCACAGAACGCATAGGGGTATTATCCTACGAGAAAACCCAGAAAAGAATCAATCCGGCTAAGATGAAAGCGACCGTTGCCATACGGAATCTCTCTTTGGCGACGGGTGTTCCACGCACCAGCATCCCTTCCTTCACCGCTTTGAGCGCTCCAAGAATCAACAATAGCCCCGAGAGACCCATCGTTAGACGGAGAAGGAAACCAAGGATATCTGTTAACGGTGAAAGATCAGGAGGTGCCATCAGGCGACGGCTCGGACAGTTCTTCTTTCGTTTCCCATTCGCCTACATTGCCCGTCCAAGGGCTGGGACCTTTCCCCTTGGCAGATAAAACCATCCACAAACCCACCAGGGCAAGGGGGAAAGAGACCAATTGGGTAAGGGTGTAGGACGCACCTCCAAAAGAAGGGTCTTCCCAGACTTTCAGATAAAGTGGGTTATCTCTAAAGGGCTCTTCAATGACGGAGCGCAACACCGAATACCACATGATGTAAGAACCCGAAAGCCACCCTTCTTCCCTAAGTTTCTTGCCACCCCACCACAAGATTCCAAAAAGGATAGCACCGACTGCCATCCCATAGAGTTGTGAAAAATGGACGGGTCCCCGAACGATCTCTCCCCCTTGGTTCAAGCAGTCCCAGACCGAAACCCCCCATTTGGAACAAGTTCCCGAATACCCGGTGGCACTCTCTGGCCATGTAAACCCAAGGGGTGAATCCGTCAGCCTTCCAGCCGCATCATCCCCATTCATTACATTCCCCATGCGTCCCAAGATGATGCCTAACGCAGCAGGGGGGGCTAATAGGTCTAAAAGGCGACGCAAAGGGATCTTCTTTTTGGCACCCCAAACGGCAAACGCCAAGATACCTCCAATAATGCCACCGTGAAAGGATAGACCTCCATGCCAAAGGGCGAAAACTTCACCTCCTGAATCTTGAAAATCGCTCCAGTTCGTTGCCACATAGACGAAACGGGCACCCACAATTCCAGAAATAACCGCCCAAACCAATCCATCCTCAAAGCTCTTAGGCTCTAAACCGCCCCCTCTTGAACGAATCGTTCGAGCTGTCCACCAAAAAGCGAGGAAAACGGCAGAGGCCATAAAAAGCCCATACCATCTCAGTGTAAAACTACCGATCGTAAAAATCTCTGGATGCATAAGCAAAACTCCCCGCTAAAACGTTACCCATTCGCCTGGGGCGGGGGTATGAACGGTAATCTGTGGTCCTACGGCTTCAACGAAAGCATCTGCATTATCTTCAATGATGTCAAATGTACCGTAATGCATAGGAATAGCGATGGGTGCCCCCACCATGCGGACAGCTTCGGCAGCGTGGTCGGCACCCATCGTAAAGCGATTACCACAAGGGACTAGGGCGATTGTGGGGGCATAAAGGGCACCGATAAGAGCCATATCCCCAAATAATCCTGTGTCGCCAGCGTGGTATACCGTCTGTCCTTCCATCTCAATCACAAAACCTGTGGGGTCGCCAAGGTGGGCTGTATGTTGGGCGTAGACACAGTGAACGATCGTGTCGCCTACTTGTACGGCACCACCAATATTCATCGGCTCCACTTTCGATACACCCGCTTCCCCTGCCGCAAGGGCTAACTCAACCTGAGCCACAACTCCGGCACCCGTTGCCTTTGCCAAGGGGATAACATCAGGCCAGTGATCATGGTGGTCATGTGTCGCTAAAACCCAGTCCACATCAGTAAGGTCTGATAACGGGAAGGGCGCTTTGGGATTGTCCGTAAAAAAGGGATCAATGACGAGGGTCGTTTCTGACCCTTTGAGCAAGAATCCGGATTGACCTAGGAACTGAAGTTTGAGGGACATAGATATCACATCTCCTAAGGAGGAATCCTAACTTAGAGGTGGACCACAAAACCTTTTTGCCCTGCCTTTGAATCGGGATCCTGAGAAACCCACCCCAGTTTTTCCATAAACATCATCAACCGGGCTGCCTTGTTATACCCAATCCCAAACTGGCGTTGGAGACCACTGATGGAGAGCTTGTCCATCTCTCCAATCTCACCCCGAATCTGATCAAGGAAATCTTGGTCTTTCTTAGGTATCCCCTCTCTCATCCCCCCTCCACCACCGCCACCACTCTTGACCACAGTTGAGAGTGATTCATCGTACTTTGCCATGCCGAATGTGTCCCGCAAGTAATCCAAAACACCGTCAATCTCCTTCGTTTCAACCAAGGGCGCTTGACACCGAACGAGTTCCGGATGGTTGGGTCCATCAAAGTAAAGGTCGCCCCGACCTAGGAGGTCTTCAGCACCTTTCGTCCCAAAGATCGTAATACTGTCTGCCCGTGTGCCCAATCTAAAACTAATCTTCCCCGGTAGGTTGGCTTTGATACTCCCATCAAGTTTCTTTGAGTCGGGGCGTTGCATCGTAGCCACCAGGTGGATACCCGCTGCCCGGCTGCGCTCGGAGAGGTCGGATAGGTATTCCTGTACTCGTCCTTTGCTCTGGTTGAGCAACGCACTTAGTTCTTCAATAACCACAACGATATAGGGCAAAGGGTCCTCTGCTCGACGGTTGTATTCTTTGAGGTTCTTTACACCCAAGTCGCCCAATAGGTCGTACCGTCGGTCGGTCTCACGGCAAGCCCAATCGAGTGCATTCAAGGCATGTTCAGTGGAGGTAATGATAGGGACCAACAGATGGGGAATATCCTTGTAGAGGGTAAGTTCTACCTTTTTCATATCCATGAGAATCAGACGGAGTTGGTCGGGGCTATTCCGATAAATAAGGTTTAGGAGGAATGTATTGGCAAAGACGGACTTGCCTGATTGGGTAGCGCCGGCAATCAAGAGGTGGGGCATCTCGGCTAGGTTCTCCACAAGCAATCCCCCACTTACTTGCGTACCCATCACAAAAGCTAGGGGGTGGTCGTCGTGGGAAAGAGCTTCCGACTCAAGGACTTCTCTTAGCCTTAGTGTGCTCTTCTTCTTGCGAGGAATCTCAATCGCTATCGTTCCTTTCCCCACCACGGGGGCAATGACGCGGACTTTGCCCGGGCTAGAGACAGCCAAAGCGATATTCTCGGCGGCACCCCGCACCTTTCCCAAGTTGGTGCTGTGGGGCACTTCTAGTTCAACCCGAATCACCGTTCGCCCCACATCGGTATTCAACCACACAGGTTCTATTTGAGCGATATCTGCCAAGGTGTTCACAATCGCATCTGCAATCGCACTCAGTTCTCTCTTGGGTTCAGAGGGTGCTTTCTCTGCTTTGGTCAAGAGTTCTAGAGGTATTGCATAGGGGGGTGTTTCAGGAGATGTAGGGGATTCGGGGGAGGAAGCAACCTTCTTCTTTACCCTCTTCCTTCTCTTCTTGGGGGGCGAGTCTTGACTTTCAGGAAGGGTCGGAGGGACGGTTTGACGTTTTCTTCTTCGTTTGGTTTGAGTTGGGGGTCTGCTTTCGGATTCGCGTTCGTTTGTGGCACTAAAGAGGGTCCGCCAAAACGCGCCAAAGAAAGTCCAGTTGATGGCGATAATAGCGCCCCAATGGATCGTTTCAACCCCTCCAGACCCTAAGATGTAGGTGAGCTTGTCCACGGTCCAATCGCCCATCGCTCCTCCCCATCCCAAACTCCCCAAAGCAAGCGGAAGGTAAGGGAGCAAAGCATACCGCCATTTCGATTGATCCTCGCCCCATGCTGAGAGAACGATTCCGAAGATGATCAAGGGCAAGAAAGGAGCAGAAGGACCAACGAGTGGGTACCAAGTACTCTTGTAGAGGCTACCCAAGGGGCCCAGCCAAGTCGTCGTAGTCGCTGTCAAGTGGAGGAGGATAAAGAAGATAACTCCGGGGAGAACCCCGCCATGCAACTTCTTGATACTGCTCATCGACTGAGTGCCGCAACGATACCCAAAATGAGGCAGTAAAGCGCAAAGGGTTCCAAACGACGTTTAGGTACGAACTGGAACATGAATTTGATGGCGAAGATACCTGTGACCAGTGAGACCAGGAAACCTACAGCTGAAGGCAATGGATTGCTCTTGATGAATGAGAGAATCTCATTGCCATGGAGAATCGCACCCATCACAATGGGAGGAAAAGCCAACAAGAAAGCAAACCGCACAGATTCCTTCCTGTCAAGCCCTACCAATAACCCACCCGCAATCGTGGCACCGCTCCTAGAAACACCGGGGAGGATGGCAAAGGCTTGGAGCACCCCCAACATGATCCAGTCAAAGAACCTCGTGTGACGAAGGTGTCTGGGGGCTTTGGCTTTTCTAAGTTCGGCATAAACGAGTAAGAAAGCCGTAAAAACCAACCCCACGCCCGCAATTCGGGGCGTTGAAAAGGCATCGTCAAAAAAAGACCGAAAACCCGCATAGATGAGCCCCGTTGTGAGACTCGTAACGAGGAGGGCGTGGAACTCAATATTCCGGAATGGACTCTTGGAAACAACGACCTCCATAAGGTCCTTACCGCGACAGAAAGTGAGGCTGACGAGCGTCCCCAAGTGAAGAATGGCGACCGTGGCAAGGTTCCGTTCGGGGTCCATACCCAAATAAGCACGCGCAATCGCCAAATGCCCCGAGCTTGAAATCGGTACAAACTCGGTAAGTCCTTGAAGCAAACCCAAGAATGCTTGTTGCCAAACGAGAGGCATCATGAGGATTGCTTCATCCGTTACGGTCTCCAAAGAGTGCTGTTCCCAACCGAACAAAGGTGGAACCTTCTTGCAAAGCAATCTGCCAATCTTGGCTCGTTCCCATAGAGAGCACGGGTGCGTCAAAAAGAGCGTCCCCTAGTTGGCGCAAATGGGCAAACGATGCCCGGTTTGTTTCAGGGTTTTTTGTGGGAGGGGGCATCGCCATCAACCCCTTCAAAGGAAGCTCGGGGTATTGGTCTCTCACCGAGTCCACAAAAGCGGGAAGTTCTTCTGGGGAAAGACCTCCCTTAGAAGATTCTCCCAAGTTGACCTCAATCAAGGTGTAGGGATAGGGAGGCTCCGACTTGACCAGTGCGGCTGCTTCTTTGAGCCGAAAGAGACTATGGACCCAAGAAAACCCCTGAGCGATCAACTTTGCCTTGTTGGTCTGGATGCGTCCGATGAAATGCCACACAGCTTGGGTGGGGAGTAGGGTGCGGTTCTTATGTTCCTGAACGCGGTTTTCGCCCAGATGAACAATCCCATTCTCTAGAGCCCAAGAGAGCTCTTCATCGGTTCTATGCTTTACAGCGGCAACGATGCTTCCTCTTCCCCCAGATTGGGTCTCTACTTCAGCAACGACATCCGAAATCAAGATGCGTAGGACTCCTGATACCCCCGGAGTCGAGCTCCGGGTATTGCCTCAGGACTCAGCAAGAGAGAAAGGGTCATCTTTCCGTTCTTCTGTCTTTGAGCCAAGCGGACCGATCCCGTAAGACCATCGGGAGCGGGAGAAAGTCGAGCAGCCACAGATTCCACCATCGTCTTATGTTCTTCCGTCGTAATGCCTGGACCATCCACCCAGACAAGGGCGCGGTGGGGTGGACTACGAAGAGGGCGTAGGAAACCGTCTTTCACGGCGCCCTCTAAGGATTCCTCCACTCGTTTCGCTCCTTCACCTGTCCCCGTCCCAAAATGGAGTTGTCCGCCAAATCGAAGGAACGACAAGATGTGTCCTGGATCAATCTCTAATGTTCCTGTCGTTTTGGGTGAGAGTGCATCCAGTAGGTGAACGAGGGTTTGATCAGCTGCATACCACGCATCCTCCAAGAATGTCCCCTTGGGTTGCGTATTCGCTAGACGATCGTTCAGAACAACCATGTAAGAGTTGAGGTCGTGGGAAAGGTATTCAAGAGTCTGTTCAGAACGGTCTACGGCGAGTGCACTCTCCATAGCAAGAGGTTGGATAAAGAACCCCAGCAGAATCGTGGAATCGTCGGTGGGGTCGGTGGTATCAGCCAATCGTTGTGTCAACCAGGGAAGGGTAGCCGAACCTGTAGCACCCCCCAAAGAGCCCACCAAAACGATGAGATCGGTCCCCAAGGGGTTTGCCTCAAAGGGCAACGATTTCTCACTTTCAAGAAACAAGGCTAGTCCGTCAGCGTCATCGCCAGCGCCCCGCCCACCAAACCGCTTGTTGGCAAGAAGACAGGTGTGGATACCCGCACCACAAGAAGCAAGGGAATCTTGGCTGGTGTCAAGGGCGGTCATGACGACGGTAGAGCTAAGGTGACGGCGGAGTCGAAGGAGGGTGTTGCACCCTGCACCACCGACACCGATGATGTGGAGAGAGAGCCCCGGACGAGGGGCATCATCACCAAATAGATTCTCAGGCACACGCTCTCCATCGAGGATCTGTCGCCAAAATCGCTGCTCGCCTAAAAGGAGCACCTGCTGGTGAGGTCCACCATCCCTTTTGCTCTGCCCACCGTTCACTTGCCGTTGCCGAAAGCACTTCCATCCCTGCCCATCTCTCAATCTCCTCGCGGGCATCGGGCGAATCGGGTGATTGCCCCGAAAGTTCCCAGCAGGAAATTCCTGCCGGTGCAAAGGGGGCAGACACCTCTTTGACCGTTTGGGTCCATTTCCTGAGTGCCACCGTGCGGAAACAACCCCGAGTTCCTCTCCCAACATTTCGGCTCAACTGCGTGGAGAGAGAATCTGAAAGCGTCTTGAAGGTCGGCAGGGTGAGAACGAGGGGGAAAGGTCCCTCGGGGGTAGATACAGAAAGGTAAGTCGCTTGGGGACTGGTATCCACATGGAGGGTCGCTCGTCCGCTTCCCCCCACAAGGGCATGGACCCAAGGTCGAGGGAGGGATCGTTTGGGAGCTGGTTGCGGTAAATGGAACCACCTATCCACTCGAATATATCCCCATTGGGTTGAACTGGGGGCGATGGGTATGTTGTCGACCGACGATTCCAATACCCATCCATGCCCCTGCGACTGGGGGGGTTTCGGTTTGAGGAAAAAGGGCAACACCCTCGTTTGAGTTTCGATCGTTACCATTCCTTCAGAGACCACCTCGCGGAGTGCGACATTGAATGACCGAGCTCTTGGGGGTGTCCCCACCACTCTAAACCGGTTTTCATTCTGACAAACATGGAGACAGGTGGCGGGGCGACCTGGTGTATGGACGACGACATTACGCATGGGTAAAGGTGCCGAAAGTCTCAACTTCTAAGCCCAATCTCACCCCAAACTGGGACTGGACTTGGTGGCGAACTTGATGGAGGAGCCGCCAGACTTCGGTGGCAGTGCCCCCCCCTGAGTTCAAGATAAAGTTAGCGTGTTTGTTGGAGACGGATGCACCACCCACCGTAGTCCCCTTGAAACCCGCTTCGTCGATAAGTCTACCGGCTGCGTCTCCTTCAGGGTTTCGAAAGATACATCCAGCAGAGGGTCCCGTGGGTTGGGACGAAAGGCGATGGTCTCGGGCAAGGCGTGACGCTTGGTGGACATCACTTCTTTTTCCGGCGACTAGGTCAAACGCGACATATTCAACGACCCAAGCATTCCTAAAGGGACTCGTTCGATACCCACGGGAAATCTCATGGGGAAGAAACCGTCTCGTTCTCCCTCCTGTGCGGGCACGCGCTTCAACCCAAGCAACCCTATCCAAGCAATCAATTCCTGCGGGACCTGCATTCGTGGCTGCCCATCCTCCAACGGATCCAGGCATCCCTCCAAACGGCTCCAGACCAGAAAGCCCTGCTTTTTCAGCGAAACGGAGAGCAGTTGCACCCCGCATGGCACCACCACATATCAGGGATGTCCCCTCCGTTCGAGACTCTTGAAACGCTTCTCCCAACCGAAGAATGGGCGGGACGCCTTCGTCAGCAATAAGGAGATTGCTCCCTGCCCCCAACATCAACCAAGGGGGAGAATCGCTAAGCCGTTCAAGAGCTTCACCAAGCCCTCTAGAAGATTGTGCTGTCAGGAGTTCAGGAGTTGCTCCTCCTACCTTGAGGGTAGTGAGGCGAGAGGTGGGAACGCCTTTTTGGATGGCTAGGTGGTTAGGCAAAGGAGTGTTCTCTCATGGTTGCTCGGGCAATCTCATCAATGGGGCCGGCTCCCAAAAAGAGGAGGATACGGTGGGGATCTTCGTCAATGTGAGCGATCTCTGTAGGTGTTGCTAAAGAGGCCTTCTTGCAGGCGCGCACGACAAGTGAACTATCGATTCCTTCTCGGGGTGCTTCACCTGCTAGGAAAAGGGGGAGGATATATGCCCTATCCACAGCGCTGTGGTTTAGTGCGTCCCCAAAGCCTTGCCAATGGACTTCCATTCGAGAACTGCGGTGGGGTTCAAAGACGACGGTGATGCACCGGTTGGGGTATTTCATAGATAAGGCATCAATCGCTTTACGAATAGCTGTGGGGTGGTGGGCGTAATCGGAGTAGATCGTACCCACTCTTGTAGCACCGAGTTTCTCCATCCGACGGTGAACACCCGGAAATTGAGCCAATCCAAGAGCAATCTCTTCTGCAGTCAACCCCAGCCTAATGCCCACGGCAATCGCTGAACGGGCATTTCTGGCGTTGTAAGCACCGTGGAACGGAAGCGAAAACTCCCCAAAGGGGATGCCGTAGTAAAGGACACTTAGGAGCATCCCTCTTGGTCCTTCTTCGGCAATGAGACCCTCTAGCTGAGCGCGGTCCACCATCGCACCACAACCGAAAGTGTCAAGTGTCCTTAGTTGTGTGCGGAGGAGGCTTCCCATTCGGAGGCTACCTCGAAGAAGTAGACCGGTTCCTTCACCTTCATCTTGAGGAAGAACGAAGGTCGTCTTCGTTTGCCTAGAGGCCATAAATGCTAAGATTTTCTCTTGAATGGCATGGAGGTTCTGGTAGTGATCCACATGGTCAAAATCTAGGTTATTGACCACCAGCACATCAGGGTTCAGGTTTTGATACCCCAAATTGCTTTCATCAGCTTCAGCTACAAAGAGTGTGCCATCACCTTTGTAATACGACCCCTTCCCCATCACCTTTCCCCCTATGATGGCATCAGGGGTTCGGTGCGCCTCAGACAACATATGGGAGATCATCGAGGTAACCGTCGTCTTTCCGTGGGTTCCTGTAATCGCTATGCGTGTACGAGCACCACCAAAGAGTTTGGAGAGGAAGTCTGGGCGTTCCATGACGGGAATACCTATTGCCCGTGCTTGGGCAATTTCGGGATTCGACTTGGGTACAGCGGTGGAGCAAACGAGCAAGTCTGCATTACGGGGCACCTGTCTGGCACGATGGTCTTGATAGCACTGGAATCCATCCCGCCGCAGACGATTGACCGCAACGGGGTCGCGGTCCGAACCTGTTACCTTTACCCCTCCCTCTAAACACCATCTTGCAAGGGGTTCCATACCTGTTCCTCCCATCGCGGTAAAGTGGATTGATCTAGGCAGGTTCATAAGCAACTCCGGAATCTGTAAAATGTGTGACCAAGTCTTTGAAATGGTCGCCTCTTTGGGCATAACTGGTGTAGGAATCAAAACTAGCTGTACCCGGTGAAAGGAGAATCGTTGTCCCCTTAGGGAGGAGGGAAGCGTTTTCTACGCAATCCTCCAAATCTTGTGCAGGTCGACTCTCTAGGTGGGGAATCTCGCTCGCTTCTTGGGATAATCTCTCACCCACTTCCCCAAAGGGAAAAAGAGTGATGCCTCTTTGGGCAATCTCCCCCAAGAGCTCTCCATAATCTAGCTCTTTCTCGGACCCACCCATCAAGAGGACGGCGGGAGACTTGATTCGGTCAAGCGCAGCCATCGTCGCTAGGGGAGAAGTCGCCTTGCTGTCGTTGATCCAGATCTTACCGTCCGCCGTTTCAAGACGCTCTAAACGATGGGGTAGGGGTTGGAAGGTATTGATTACATGGGCTGTTTTCTTGGGGTCTAGATCGAGAAGTTTTCCCGTCAAGTAAGCCGCTTCAATCGTCTCATCAAAGAGTTGGGGGTTCTCTAAGGCGTGCGGCGTCATGTAATCCCCAGCCAAGAGATGAGTGGTCGCTGTTCCCGGCATCGACTCAACGGGGACGGAGATACCTAAGAGGCGATGGTCTTCGCGCTCCTGATGGGCAAAGAGAGCTTCCTTGGCATCTTGGTAATCGGCAAAGTTTGGGTGCCAATCAAGGTGGTTTTCGTCCAAGTTTAGGTGTATCGCAACCTGGGGATGGAAATCTCCCAACCGTCGTGCTTGAGCTGATGATATCTCTACGACCCAAGCGTCCCGTTCATCACCAAGGGTGTCAAGGGGAGACGTGCCACAGTTGCCCACCATGTGGTTCGATACCCCAGATGCTTCAAGGATATCAGAGAGCAAGTGGACGAGGGTCGTTTTACCAGCGGTGCCCGTTACAGCAATCGTTAGCTTAGGAGCGTGAGGAACAGCCAATGCGATGTCACAGAGGATGGGGATGCCTTGTTTTTTGGCAGCCTCCAAAAGGGGGTGGTTCTCCTTGATACCTGGAGAAGCGACCAGTGAAACACACCCTTCCCAGTTTCCTAGGAAAGGAGGGTGGTCTTCTATTGCTTCTGAATGGTCGTCCATAACGAAGTATTCAAGATCGTTCTCTTTTAGATAACGGACAGCCGCCATCCCCGAGATTCCTAAGCCAAAAACGAGTGTCCAGTTCTTCATACCCGCCACCCTGCTAAGACGAATGAGAGAGCGAACTGGGCCAGTCCGAATGTCCAAGCGATTCTTGGTTCGGACCAGTTGCTCTTTTCCAGATGGTGGTGGAAGGGAGCCATCTTGAAGGGTCGTTTCCCGGTCAAGCGGAACGAACCTACCTGAATAACGACGCTAGCGAGTTCTAGGAGAGGAATCGCCAAGAGTCCTAGGGCTAAGAAGGGCTGAACTTGGAGGACCAACAACGCAAGGATGCCCATCCAAGCGCCCAAGAGATAAGAGCCTGATTCCCCCATAAAGAGCTTAGCAGGGTGGCGGTTGAGAGGGAACCATGCAAGGAGGAGTAACCCCAAGGGGAGGATGCGCCAAGCCGTATCATCGTTGGCTAGAGTAGGTGCAAAGAGAACGGCAGCCGCCGTTACGCCCACAAAGGTGCCCATCAGTGTGGAGGCAAGTAGACCATCAGCTCCATCGGTAAAGTTCACTCCATTGACAGAAGCCCCAAGAATAACGGCTCCCGCGAGGATTCCACCCCATCCCCAATCAGGGAGGAGTGTAGCACCCAAGTAACCACCGATGATGAGCTGGAAGGGGAGTCGGTACCTTGCCAGGAGACCAGTCCCCGTTCGCAGCTTCTGGATGTCGTCCCCCAGCCCCACCAAAAAAAGAGTGATTCCAGAATAGAGAATAGGGAGCATAATCCCCCCAATAGGCGAACCAGAAGGTTCAACAAGGAGGGCAAAAGCGATGAAGGCGGGCAAGAAAGCCCACCCAGCAGCCGTCGGTGTACCATCCTTCACTTGATGAGATTGGGGACCTTGATCTCGGATAGGCTGACCCCAGTTTCTCGCTTTAGCCACACGGAGATGGAGCAGAAGAAACCCAAAAGAGAGGAAGAAGAGACCACCCGATAGGACGATACCGATAGGGGTGGGTGGTCCCCAAGGAAGGGACATCAGGCGGCAGCCCCCAAGAGGGCGTTTACAGCGCGATCCAGGTGGTTGGCTCGGCTCCCCTTTACCAAGACAACCCAACCGTCACCAGACCATTCCTTGAGGGTTTGAACCAAGTCGTCCACATGGGAGAATGATCCGCCTGGCAACCCTGTCTCTTGACTTGCCAATGCAGCTAGGGGACCGACGGACCAAAGGCGTTTGAAACCTTGGCGTGCTGCCATTCGCCCAAGGGCAATGTGGGTGCCTGCAGCTCCTGCCCCCAGTTCCAACATATCCCCAAGGATGAGCGCTAGGGGTCGGTTCTTGGCAATCGATTGCGCCCAAAGGATGCTATCTCGGGTACTCGTAAGACCTGCGTTATACCCATCATCCAAAAGGAGACCTTCTTGAGGGAGGTGATGGACCTCTTTTCGGTGAGGAAGGGGGGTTACCCCAGTCAACCGTTGGGCTGCTTCACCAAGAGGAATACCGTACGAAAGGGCGGCTCCAAGGGCTAAGAGTGCGTTTTCTACTTGGAATGTCCCTGGTAAGCGGAGCTTTACCGAATGGGAGCCCTCTTTAGTGTGGGCAATGAACTGGGGGCAAAGGAGTTCGTCATATTGGACATGGGATGCCCAGATATCCCCGTGGACGCCGCACCGAATCCGGCGGGCTTGTCCCGAGCGTGCATCGAGGACTCTGTGGTGGGTGTGGGTGGTGGAAAGGACGACGGTTTGGTTCTTTTTCCAGCATCGAGAAAGAGAGGACTTTTCTTCAATGACGCCTTCAATGCCACCAAGGTGCTCTCCATGGCTGACACAGAGTGGGGTGTAGAGCGCCGTATTCGGATGGGCGAGTTTTCGGAGGTAGTCGATGTCTCCGGGTTTCCCGGCACCCATTTCGGCAACCAAGAACTCATCCTTCTCTTCCACTGATAACAGGGTATGTGGCAAACCTACTTCGTTGTTGTAGGACGCCTTGGCAGAGGCAACGGTACTGGGTGTACCCAGAGCCGCTGCAGTCAACTCTTTGACCGTGCTTTTCCCCAGCGAGCCCGTTACGGCGATGACGGGTCCGCCCCATGCCTTTCTAGAAGCAGCACCAAGTCTGCCGTAAGCGGCAAGGGTGTCGGGTACACGAAGGGTCCAAACATTTTCAGGGGCAGGGGTGCCGAGGGGTAGTAGGACGCCAGCAGCCCCTTTTTGGAGTGCGGCTGCCGTGTAGTCCACGCCCTTGTGATTGGGACCATCCAGCGCGACGAAAAGCTCTCCCTTGTTTAGGGTGCGCGAATCGGTTGACACCGAAAGGGGGTGGGGTGGTGGGGTGCCTACAGAATCTCGCCCCACAGCGTCTTGTATCTGTTCGGGGGTTAGGCGCATTTGGTTGAAATCTCCTGAATCGTTTGGCGGGCGATACCGTAATCGGACTGTCTGTGGTGTGTCGAACCGATAATCTGAACCGATTCGTGCCCCTTCCCGGCTAGGAGGATAGTATCTCCCGGGGAGGCACGCTCAATCGCTCGTCGAATCGCTGTAGGGCGGTCAGGAATCGCCTCCATCCTCTCTCTGGCTTCAGGTAGGAGCCCTTCGACCATTTCATCTATGATTTCTTGGGGCTCTTCGTTCCGCGGATTATCACTTGTCAGGATTGCCCTGTGGGCTTGGAGCGCGGCTCTAGCCATAAGGGGGCGTTTCCCCTTGTCTCGGTCTCCGCCACAACCCACAACGACGGTAAGTTGCCCTTCGGTCAAGGGAAGAAGAGAGGCGATGGAGTTTTCAAGGGCATCGGGAGTATGGGCATAGTCCACAATCAGATTGAACGGAAGGTCGGTCGTTATTGAATCCATCCGTCCTTTGATGGGGCGTAGAGAGGAGAGAGCAGTAAGTGAAGCTTCTCTGGGGATACCCAGCCCTTCAGCAAGGGCGAGAGCGGTCAGGATATTCTCTCTCTGGAAGCTACCCACCAAGCGGGTCGTTAGAGGCGCCGTTGAGCCGTCGGGAAAATGGACTAGGAGCGAAATGCCCTTGAGGGAGTCCTCGGTCAGTTCAGCGTCCAAGTTCCCACCTTTGCCCCAAGTGATCCAGTGGAGATCGGGTCGCATCTCTTGGAGGCGATTCGTCCACCCAGTGGCGTCTTTGGCGACAGCTAGAGATCCCGCAGTTAGACCCAAAAAGAGGTTGGCCTTTGCCAGGAAGTAGTTCTCCAGCGAGCCGTGGTAATCCAGATGGTCTCGGGTAAGTCCGGTTAGAGCCGCGGCGATCGGTCTTACGGGACCAAGCCGTCCTTGATCCAGCCCGTGGCTACTACATTCCATGACAGCCCATCCCACCCCACGGTGAGAGAATGATTCAAGGGCGTGTGCGGTGTCGGCAGGGGCGGGCGTCGTTAGACTGTTGGGTCCGTGGTATCCAGGGGCATCCATCCCTAGGGTGCCGATCGTTCCCGTCTTCCTACCCGCAGCTGACATCATCGCTGCCACCATGTGGGTCGTTGTGGTCTTTCCATCGGTACCTGTGATGCCCACCACTTTGACACGCTCTAGGGTCGTTTTGTGGAATCGTCCTAAGAGGAGAGTGAGGAGGGATTGGGGGTCGCCCAAGACATGGGGAATCGTGATCGTTTCAAGGGGATGAGGTGTGACAACGGCACAAGCACCCCGTCGGGCGGCATCGCGTGCGTATAGGGGGGTGCGCGAAAGAGGTGCACGGCAAACAAAGAGCGATCCAGGGCGTGCACACCTGCTGTCTTCAACGACATGACGCACAAAAGGACCTAGGGAGGTGCCACCCCCCCCAGGAGTATGGATTTGGGCGGGAAGCCCGTGGGTCAGTTGCGCGAGTCGCACTAGACGACGAGGCTAGAAAGAACGAAGTAGCCTGTCAGGACGACAAGGAAAAAGACCGGAACGAGAAGCTCAAAGAAAACGTCAAAAGTATGGGGCCGTCGGTTCGTATTCATCATGTATGAATCTCCTTATGTTGGATTGGGTAAGCAGTCGCTGGCGACCACTCAATGGCACGCAATCGCGCCGAGCGAGATCGAGGGTTCTCCTTGATCTCACTGGGCGTGGGTCTTAGGGGCTTGGGGGTCAGAATCGTTCCTATCCCCATTCGTTCCCACCTCTTGAAACTCCTCTTCACAGGGAGGTCTTCGTTTTGGTGCCAAGCAATCAACACAGCGATACCGCCTCTGTTGAGGAGTAAGGGTAGGGCGGCAAGGAGGGCACATAGTTCCCCCTCCTCGTCGTTGACAGCACGGCGCAGCGCCATGAAGGCACGCGTAGCGGGGTGTCGTTTGTGGGTTCCTGGTTCGCTAAGGAGCCTAGCCAAGTCTTGGCAGTCCATTCTTTCCAATCGGTCGCGGTTCTTGTCAACCCGCGATGAAAGGAGGGAGGCGGCGCGAACACCCCCCTCACAAAAGAGTCTCTTGATACCCTCTTTGTCAAGACGCAGAAGGAGGTCAATAGCGGTCTCAGTCGTTGTGGGATCAAGACGCATGTCGGGGGGTTCAGTGCTGTGGAAAGACATCCCATCCCCTTCAAGTTGGTCCAGTCGAATGCCGAGGTCGGCAAGGACACCGTCAAACTTTCTTTCGCCCAAGAGGGCAGGAAGGTCGCTGTGCTTGCCGAGGATCGTCTCCAATTTGGGGAGGCGTTTTTCGGTTTTGGCCAATGCTTGAGCATCCAAGTCCAAGCCTGTAATGGTGAACCCTGCGTCCAAGAGCGCTTTGGCGTGTCCGCCATGTCCCAAGGTGGCATCAAGGATTCGGGCGCCTTTCGGAAGACGGTGGAAAAACTCCACTGTCTCCCGTAGTAGGGCGCTAGGGTGATACTCATCCACCAAAGCCCTCTTGCGTAGGGATATCCAATAGTGCCATGCGCTCGTCCCAACTTAGTTCTTGGATAATCCCTTCTCGTTCGGCTTGGCGGTTTTTCCAAGATTCGGGACTTAGCAGTTTGATCGAGACCGAACCCACAATCACGGCGTTATCGGTGATGCCGGCTTCCCCCAGCATCTCGGGGGGTAAGGTGATGCGACCCGAGGGGTCAAAGCGCCGCAAAACAGCACGCTCTTCAATCCCTGAAACGATTGCAGAGACTTCCCGTGCACTTCGCTTTAGACGCCGCAGCAAACTGCGTAGCCCATTTAACCATCCTTCTTGTTGGTTAGGTTCCATTAGGAGTAGAGGATGAAACGGGTCTAAATCATTCACAAAAGCCACGACCGTATCCCCTGTAAGAATGCGCCTGCGGTCTGCAGGAACGAGGAGTCGACCCGAAGGTTCAACCGCATGAAAGATGCCTTTAGTTGCCATTTTCTGCCTGTTTCTACCAACATCATAAACGATAATCTCGCCTAGATAGGGTGGAACAATCTTCAATGGGGTAGATTTTATCCCGTTTATGGCTAAACCCTCCCAAATTGGGAAAAAACCGACCATGCTAGAGCCCAGAATAGAATCCCTTTATGGGAGCAGATACCGTTTCTGGTGGGTTCTTGGGCATTCTTTATGCTTCTGTGCGCGAGGCACGGCGACGTGCCCATGGTGGTTCGCCTCTAAAACTGGATCTTCCCGTCGTCTCAATAGGGGCACTTCAAGCCGGGGGGGCAGGTAAGACCCCCGTCGCCGTTGCCCTCTGTAGGGCACTCCAAGAAGAGGGGCTTTTGGTGGGTGTTGCAATACAGGGGGTAGGGGGGCGCTTAGGGAGAGGTGATACCCCACCCAAACTCTCTGCCCCCGGCAGCACACTTTCGGTGAAAGACGCGGGTGATGAAGCTGTTCTTTTGCGCCGTGAGGCACCCGGTGCAGTCTTAGCAGTGGGTAGGGATCGCATCACCGCCGCAACCGCCCTTGCCAAAGGTGGGGTAGATTTCATCCTATTGGAGGATGGTTTCCAGTGGTCGGGGCTGCACCGAGACCTTGATTTCGTCGTTGTATCAGGGGCGCCAGGGGGTGAAACAGTCCTCCCAAAGGGCCGTCTTCGCGAATGGCCCAGTGCTTATGGGCGTGCTGATGCGCTTTTGATTATGCCTGGTGCTAACACCGCTTTTCTAGACGAATGGGCACCCGGCGGCACGAGATTCTCTCTTTCATGGGGCAGCCCTAGGTGGGAAACGCTAGATCACAACGCCACAACCGCTCCCCCACCAAACCTCCCTCTCTGTGCTGCTATAGCCGACCCCAACTCTCTTTTAGAAGAGCTTCGTGCCGAGGGATTGGACCCCCTCCTTATCCCCTTCCCCGACCATGCTCCAATGGATGCTCATCGGAATCGCATGCTTCGCGAAGCCCGCGCATATGGGGGCGTCATCCTGACGACAAAAGATGCAGCGCGTTGGGGCGATGCTCTTGAGGGTATCCCTACATGGGTGCGTACCCGCACGCTCCTCCTCCCCTCCGAACTCATTCAATACGTCCTCGCAACCACCCCCGCACCATAAGGATGAATCCCCTCCTCGCGTCCTTGCCTCACAACGCCGATCTCCTCGACGCCCTTCTCACGGTCGCAAAAGAACATGATGTGGCGGGTGGTTGGGTCGTGGGCATCGGCGCTTTGTCCGCTGCCCGAGTCGCGTTCTACGACCAAACGACTAAGGAGTACATCCCCATCGAACTCCCCGGCGAGTGGGAGATTGTCTCCCTGTCGGGAAACCTATCCCCCAAGGATGGCGAACTCTTCCCACACATCCATCTCATCCTCTCCGACCGCAACGGCAATACGAAGGGGGGGCATGCTCTCCCTGGCTGTCGCATCTTCGTCACCGAAATCGCCATCACCCCCACCCCCACCCCCCCCCCCCCCCCACCCCCCCCCCCCCCCCCCCCCCCCCCCCCCC
>JACNFQ010000083.1 GCA_014384545.1 bacterium
AAGGACCGAGCTGCATTGGGGGTTTCGCTTTGGGATGGCATGATGGATAGGACGGTCAATGAAGGTGAGGCGTGGGGAGATTACTTGGGTGGTGTAGCCACGATTATGCATGAGACATCTCGTGGGGGTCCTTACCTTGCCAAGTTCATCGGTGGACACGATATGAGCCGGGCTCACCGTGGCGACCCCAACGCTCCAGCACCTATCTCTCTCATCCCTGCACAGAAACAGCGGGAAGCATTGGATGGTATCATTGAGACACTGGTGGGAGAGAGTGTCGTCCCCAACCCCGAGGCATACCCCTATATGGTTCGATCATTCTGGGCGTTCTCGATGGAGGGTCGTGGATTTGGGCCAATCAATTATGAGATCCGAAATGCGGTTCTCAGTCGCAGAGCGATGACCCTCTTGACCCTTTTTGATGGGGATCGGATGATGCGGATACAAGACAACGCTTGGTTGGCTACTTCTCAAGGAGATGATGCCCTGACTTTGGAAGAGGTTTTCTCGACGATTCACGGAGCGATTTGGGAAGAGGGAGCGCTTGTGCCTTCAGATGGGTTTGATAGAGACCTTCAATCTTTTTGGGTCACTTTCCTCCTTTTTGGAGGATTTGGGACAACGTCTGACTACGATGCTCTGGCAATCACCGCTCTCTTAGATCTCCATGAAGATTTGACCCAAGCCCTTGCTTCCGAGGAGTTAGACGGTATGAACCGAGCCCATTTCCGAGCGACAAGGCACACAATCGCGCAAGCGTTGGAACTACACTAAGACAACTAGGGGGGCTAGGGCGCTAAGATTTGCCCTCCCCCCCGCTTTCACATGTAGAATAAGAATATTCCAACGACCATTTGAATGTGGTCTAACTTAGGAGACTAGATTATGACCTTTACTTTGCCTGATTTGCCTTATGGACAAGATGCATTGGAACCCCACATTGATGCACGTACTATGGGGATTCACCATGGGAAGCACCACCAAGCGTATGTGAATGGTCTAAATAGTGCTCTAGAAGGGCATCCTGAGTGGGCAGCGAAGAGCGTTGCTGAAATCTGTTCCTCCTTGGGTGATGCTCCTGATCAGATTCAAACACCATTAAGAAACCACGGGGGTGGACATTACAACCATTCCCAGTTTTGGACGGCACTTTCTCCTCAGGGGGGCGGATTGCCTTGTGGTGCGTTAGCGACAGCAATAGAGGGTAGTTTTGGGGATTTCGCCACATTCAAGGGAGAATTCTCTAAGGGTGCGGGGACCCGTTTCGGTTCGGGATGGGCTTGGCTTGTCAAGACGGATGAGGGATTAGGAGTGATGAGCACCCCCAATCAAGAGAACCCGCTCATGACGGGCGAAGGAGAACCCCTATTGGGTCTTGATGTGTGGGAGCACGCCTATTACCTTAGATACCAGAATCGCCGTGCAGATTATGTCGCCGCCTTCTGGCATCTCGTCGATTGGGTTGAGATCTCGCGTCGATTCGGATCGGCGTAGCCTTACAGATATAGTGACCTAAGGTCGTTTAGTTGTTCCCCCAAGGAAATCTGTTTGGGGGGGGGAGAATAAGAGGTGGTGTCATCGCCTGGATGCCCCATCGAATGGGTTGTTCCTCCTCCATCAGCACCCATCCCCAACGCCCCCACAAGGAGTTGGGGACGATGAGCGGGTCGGCTCTTTCATGGGCAGTGGCGACCCATCCCTCATCTTGTCCTGCCACAAGAAAGAGACTCTCTTCGGTCCAAGGATGGCGGCTACCATCAGGGAGACGGATCTCACCGGGTTGAGGCCATGAAGAGCCTCCGGGTCCTATCGTAGCAGCGAACCCCAAGGGCTGTGTCCAAAGTTGAAAATCTTCAGGCCAAAGATCGGCAAGGAGAGGGAGTGAACGGTCTTGGTCAAGGCTTCCAAGGAAGAGACCCAAGGGGTCTAGTACGATCTGTCGAGGAGCCCAGTCAAGAGGTCGCGATATCGTGGTTCGACCTGGGGGCAAATTGAGAGAAATTCTATCTGTGTGGTTGTTGTCGGAAAGATCGATCGTCAAGTCCACATCACACCTTCCCTTCCAATCGAAAACCATGACCAACTCGTACCCACCATTCCTTAGGAAGGGAATCTCTGTTCGCACGAGGGAGAGTCCTGGCCACGAAAGACCTTCATCACAGAGGGTCTTGCCCGAAGCAAGCGCTAGAGTCTCTCTCAAGAGAGGGTAGGGGGGCAGATTCATCGTTTGGGTTCGACTGAGCCTGGCTCGTTCTGAAAGTCGCATGGAGAGATCTGTCGTCCCCCACCCCAAAGTAGGGAGAAGAACCCTCCCAATAGGAGTAGATAGGGGAGAAGAAGATGTTTCGGACCATTGGGCAGCTAGTGATTCTGCGAGACCTCTCTCATTGGGAGCATTCCCTAGCCCCCCCTTTGGGAGAATGATAAGCCCCCGCTCGGAATGGGGTCTAGGACCTTCAGCTACTAAGAGACCCTTACGGGGTCTAGGACCGACTACCGATTCTCCCTTCTTCAGTTGGCCATCCAAGAACGAGAACCAGTCAGGGTGTAACTCATCTCCCAAGGTGAAGATCGCCAAATCGGGGTGTTCTCTACGAGCAAACGGTTTCCAAGGGGCAAAGAGGAGATTGCTAGAGGTTGAGCAGAACAGACGTCCTTCGACGCCCTTCTGCACATCTCCGCCCATCGGAGGTGCTCCCATCCCCACTGCAGAGGGGGCTAGGAGGGCACAATGTTCAGGTGCTCCGCCTAAGGGGAAAAGACCTTCACGCAAAGAGGTTTGCCACTCTCCATCACCCCAAAAACCGACCTCTCCACCATACCGAATCCTAAGACGATAAGTCCCGTCCGACAGAGCAGGCAACATCCAAGAAGAGAGATTCCCCCCTTGGTCAAGTTTGAAAGGTAAGAGATGGACGCCTCCACTCATCAATTGGACCGAACGGGGCTCCATAGTAGCCCCCACTGAAAAAACAGCCTCACCCTCTTCCACTTCAGCGATGCAGTCTGCCAAGACTTCAATATGGGGTAAAGTGGAAAGATCCAGATGGACTTGGCAGGGTAACAACGGGAGGAACATCATAGGGGATTGTAGAGAAGAAGTTCCCTCATTGGGATACGATAACCACCTATTGAACTTAGTTTCCATTGAAGATGAGAGTGCCCTCTTGGAACGAGCTCCCCCTATCAAATCGGGGTATTTGCGTCTCAAGAAGCGATGGAGCAATCTCTTCCCCTTGGGTGTACTGGGTCCCATTGACAGACCCCAGGGGTTGTTTCCAGGTATGGAATGGGCTGGAGCTCTTGAGGGAAATGCCCCTGCAGAGATTCCAACCCCCACGATCTATACCACCGTTTGGTGCTCGGACTGTCTTGCTTTGAAGGCGTTTTTCAAGCGAAAGGGAATCCCTTGGGAAACGAATGATATTGATGGAAATGAAGAAGGTATTTCAACCGTAGAGACGCTCTCTATGGGTAGACGGGTTATTCCTACCCTAGACTATGGAACGTTCTCGCTATGTAATCCGCCGCTAAGAGTTTTTGCTGCGCTTTATGGCTAGGGGACGATTGGAAGTCGTTACTGGATGTATGTTTTCTGGGAAGACAGGAGAACTCATTCGTCGATTAGAGCGTGCTGCCATTGCTGGACTTTCGGTGGCTTGTTATAAGCCCCAACTGGATGATCGGTATTCTCCTGATAAGGCAGTGACCCATTATGGACGCTCTTTCCCAGCAGTTGCTTTACCTAAAACGATCTCGGAGGTGATGGAGATGGGTGGGGATTGGGAAGAATCCAGTGTGGTCGCAATTGATGAAGGTAATCTCTTTGATGAAGGATTGGTTTCGTTGGTTCTCTCGTTGGTGGAACGGGGTAAGCGGGTGATTGTCAGTGGGCTGGACCAAGATTTTACGGGAGCTCCTTTCGCCCCAATGCCCTCTTTGATGGCCCGAGCAGACTCTCTCCTAAAACTGACAGCAGTCTGTACGAAATGTGGCAGGGATGCGACACGCACACAACGATTGGTCAAGGGGCGTCCTGCCCGTCCAGATGACCCCTTGATTCAAGTAGGGGGCACAGAAGCGTACGAAGCGAGGTGTCCGGACCATCACGATGTGCCCTCCGATGAATAGAGTTCGGTTTGTACCTCCAGGACCTCCCGTTCCACCGGGGCAGATAGTCGTTGAGGATTGGCCGCGATTGGATATTGATCCCCCCGTGGATTCTGTACCCCTTGAGGGGTGGAGATTGAGGGTGTGGGGTGCGGTAGAAAAGGAGGTTTCTTTCTCTGCTGAGGACCTCTTTGAGATGGGTGCTCAAGAAATGGAAGCGGATATCCATTGTGTAACGACTTGGTCTGTGATGGGGAGTCTTTGGGAAGGTATTCCTTTGGAGCGACTTGTGGCAGAGGCTTCTCCGATTCCTCAAGCTTGCCACTCCCTCTGTCATGGTTTACGAAGATACGATACAAACCTACTTTTGGAGGATTTGGTCGCTCCTACTAGCTTCTTGGTCTGGAAACGGAATGGAAAGGAGATTCCGCATAGGAATGGGGGTCCCTTTCGGTTTATCATCCCCCACCTCTATCTTTGGAAGAGTGCGAAATGGGCTACAGGCATTGAAATCCTGCCCCAAGAGAAGATGGGGTTTTGGGAGCAGAGGGGTTATCACCACAGGGGAGACCCGTGGAAGGAAGAGAGGTTTTCGGTCGGATAATGGACATAAAGGAGGATACTGATGAGTGAAGTCGTATTTGTAGGGGGAAAGAGAACCCCATTTGGTGAGTATTTGGGAGATCTATCTAGGGTGCCAGCGAATGACTTGGGCACTCATGCCGCCAAAGCGGCCTTGGCTGATGGGGGGATTGACCCCAACCAGATTGATCACGCGGTGATTGGAATGGTGGGGTCTACCGATAGTGATGCGTATTACTGTGCCCGCCACGTCGCTTTGAATGCGGGCGTTCCCATCGATGTGCCTGCCCTTACAGTGAATAGGTTGTGTGGATCGGGTGCAGAGGCGATCGTTCAAGGCGCTTACCTCTTGGACCGGGGAGATGCTGAAACAGTCTTGGTTGGGGGTACCGAGAGCATGTCACGAGCCTTCCACTACACCCATGGGATCCGCCAAGGGAAAAAGTGGGGAAATCTAGAACTACGAGATTTTCTTTGGGATAGTTTGACAGATGGTTACTGCAAATTACCGATGGCGATTACGGCTGAAAATCTAGCAGAAGACCATGATATTTCACGGAAGGATTGCGAAGAGTTCGCGGTCTTGACTCAAGACCGTTATGCGGATGCTCTTGGGGCGGGGCATTTTGTGGATGAGATCGCCCCGATTGAGGTGGGCAAAGGAAGACGCGCTAAGGTGGTAGACCGTGACAGTTGTCCCAAGCCAGGAACGACGGTAGAGAAAATCAGTGGTTTGCGTGCTGTATTCAAGGAGGGAGGGGTCGTAACGGCAGCGACGGCAAGTGGAGTGGTAGATGGTGCATGTGCCTTGGTGATGACGACGGCAACGATTGCCAAAGAGAGGGGTTGGGATGTGATGGGAAGATTGAAAGCATGGGGGCATGCTGGGGTTGCTCCTGATCGCATGGGTTACGGTCCTGTTCCCAGTAGCGAAACGGCACTAGCAAAGGCGGGACTTTCTGTGGCGGATATTCATCGAACAGAAATCAACGAGGCTTTTGTCGCGCAATACATCGCTGTGGAAAGGGGGTTGGGATTGGACAGAGAGAAAACGAACAGTTGGGGTGGGGCGACAGCGATTGGTCATCCTCTAGGCGCGACCGGTGCACGCCTTGCACTTACCTGCCTACGCCAACTCCGCCTTTTGGATGGTGGGGGATTGGGATTGGTCTCTATGTGTATTGGGGGTGGACAAGGAATCACTCTCATCCTAGAGGTAGACGGATGAGCGCTTCAAACTTCGTAACCCTATCAACGAAAGGAGAGGGGATTGCGGTCGTTACGATTGATCGACCCGAAGCATTGAATGCACTCAATAGTGATGTGATGCAA
>JACNFQ010000048.1 GCA_014384545.1 bacterium
GTCAAACACGCAAGGGGTGTAGCTAAGGGATCTGTTCCATCCAAAGCCCACCAATACCGCAATGTATCACCTTGCGCATCAAAGGCAGAAACAGAAAGGGTCGTTGAATCACCCAATGTCTGACCCACAAATAACAAGTCATTCCCCGGTCCATTCAGGATGGAAGGAGGATCGTTATTGAATGTCGTCCCACCCCCACCACTCGCTGCTGCAGCCTCTCTCACATTGATGACCCAAATGTTCTTTGCTTCGTTCCCAAAGATATCCTGAACGGTCAACTCAATCTGGTATTGATGGGATGTTCCAACCACATCAACAGGTTCTGGACGGAATCGCGCGCAAAAGACAGGATCTTGCTCGTCGGGGGCACACTCCAAACCGTTCTGTCCGACAACGAGTAAATTGGTCGTAGAAAAGTCAATGGACCCCACACCATCCACTTCAAGCCAATTGCTCACATCGACATCAGTCGTCAGATTCTTCGCAGTCCAACTCTTGAGGCTAATCGTAGAACTTTGAACAGATGGATCGGTAAACTGTGCTGCAAAGAGAGCCCAGTTGTTGTCGTCAATATCAAGTGTCGGTGGTGTTGGTCCTTGGCAAGGATCAGAGAGCCCAAGTTCGGGCTTGCAATCCCATTGGTCGTTCGCATTGAAATCCAATGCGAACCCGTACGCATCAAATGAACCGACTCCAGGCAAAGTTCCACCCGGTTCCACAATCGTAGCGTTACGAGGGGTGCCTTGCTCGTCCTCAAACTCGGGCTCGCCCATCACAACAGGCGGGGGATCTTGGACAGGCACATAGTTGACCTGAATATTGAAACTATCCACCACGCTCCCCTGCTTATCATCCACGACGGTAACGCCCAAAATGACGGGAGTATCAGCCTTTTGACAATCTGCATCCACATTTAGGTCGGGTGGATACCACACAATCTCGCTCCGGAAATCCGTTGCAGAAAGCTCCCCAAGTTCATTTTGAAGGGCGGTAGGTGCTGGTTGCCCTGCAAAGGGCCAAGTTGACCAAGTCTCTCCAGCAGAGGTACATGTTCCTTCAGTAGAAAACGCCGTGTCAGAACAAGAACCCAACCCGGTCCAAGTCTCACCATTTGAGGTACAAAGCGCTTCTGTCGCAAAAGCAATGTCGGAACAAAAACCTGATGAAACACACGCTAAAGGCACAACTTGGTCCCAAAGGACTTCCAGATCATCATCCGTATCAAGCTCTCTGAAGTCAACACGCAAAACAATCGGCGTGCCGGAATCTACATTCGTAACGGCAACGACTTCGCCATCCACCACTTCAAAGGCGAAAGGGGGAACGAGTATCGTAGGGCTTTGATTGATATCCAAACCCAAGAGAATCTCGGCATTCTTTCCACCTTCGTCCCGGACACGGAACTTCAACTCAAAGTGCCCGCCTTCAGTAGGCGTACCGGTCAACTTTGCTTCATTCGCTTGGAAGACCATTCCCGTCGGCATACTGGGGTTTGCACTCAACAAAGTCCAAGTCAGCGTACCCTTTCCCCCAGTAGCAGTCAACTGAAATCCCCCTGATTCGTACTCTTCGTCCATCTGTGCAGAGGGCAATGCCGTGGTGCCAAACGTAATCGGTTTGACGGGGCTCTTACCCCCCCCGCCACCACAGGCGGGAAGCAAGAAAGCGATCACCCAAAGGGCATGTCGAATCCAAGGATGATTGGGAAAGTGTCTATTCATAGAGCCTCCATAGCTGTAAACCTGACCATTATACGAAAAGAATCGCGTTGTCAAGCACCGAATCTCCGATTCCACTCCGTGGAGTTTCCTATAGAATCGCTAAGAGCAGCGGTTTGGAGGCTTTTGCATGAAAACAACCCTAAGTGTTATCAAGGCGGATGTGGGCGGAATGGTGGGTCATAGTTCCATTCATCATGATCTAGTTCATTGTGCCGAAGACGCTCTTGAAAGCGCCAAGAAGAGCGGCTTGCTTGCTGACTACCGTGTCCAATGGGTGGGGGATGATATCGGTTTGGTGATGACCCACCACAAGGGTGAAGAGAATGAAGATATCCATCGCTTGGCTTGGGAGACATTTGAAGCGTGCACCAAAGAAGCTGAAAGGCTCCATCTTTATGGAGCGGGACAAGACCTTCTTGCAGAGTCTTTTTCGGGGAATGTCCGAGGAGCCGGTCCTGGAGTCGCTGAAATGGAGTTTGAAGAACGCCCCAGCGAGCCCATGCTCGTTTTCTTAGCAGACAAGACAAGCCCCGGGGCATGGAATCTTCCTGCATACCGCATTTTTGCCGATCCTTTCAACTCGCCCGGGTTGGTTATTGACCAAGCGATGGCGGGTGGATTCTCGTTTGAAATACTTGATGTCAAAAAGAACAAGATGATCTCGCTCAATGCCCCCGAAGAGAGTTACCGCATCTTAGCTTTTATCGGTGCGGTTGAAACGTATGTCATCAAACGGATTCGGAGGCGGGCTGACGGTGCTATCACAGCTGTTATGTCTACTGACAAACTCTCTCTGATGGCGGGTAAGTATGTGGGGAAAGACGACCCCGCCATGATTATTTGGTGCCAACCAGGCATTCCTGCGGGAGGAGAAGCCACGAATCCTTTTGCCTTTCCTCATCTCGTGCCCGGGGGGATGAGGGGCTCACATATCGGTCCACCAATGCCCGGTTCGGTTGAGGAATCCAACCCCAGTCGATTCGATGGTCCCCCCCGAGTGATTTGTGCGGGATACCAAATCGCAGATGGTCAGTTGGTTGGTCCCTTGGATATCTTTAGAGACCCCGGCTTTGATCAAGCAAGAAAGACCGCGGGCAAAGTCGCCGATTACATGCGTCACCACGGTCCCTTTGAACCCCACCGATTACCTCCTGATCAAATGGAATACACCACCCTTCCCCAAATCCAAGAGGAAGTCGCTGACAGATGGGTGGATGGGGATGGTCTGACAAAAGAAGCTCTGGATGCTCAACACGCTTTCCAAGCCAAGAAGAAAGTCGACCTAGAGTAAACGAAGCGACTCACCTAGGGGATTTCTCAAACTCCCGAAGTTCAGCTTTATCTGTGGGTGCGACGCAGACGGTTCTTCACCGTAACGGTACAGGCATAAATCCCTCCACCCCCCAATCCCCCCAAATGACCCCAGTTAGAAAGATTCAACCCCAATAGCCCCGAGAATCCCAGAACCAACCACCCAAAGAAAATGAGGGTCATTCCCCGATCAGCGACCCATCCAGATCGGGGGTCCAAGTGAGAACGAGTCCAGATAAAACCAAAAAGCCCATAGACAATGCCCGACATACCCCCAAAGTTGGGGCTTTCAAAGGTCATTGCCAACCAAGACGAGGGAACCTGGGAAAAAAGGAGAAGGAGCATAAACCCCCTTACTCCCAAACGATTCAAGATGGCGGAACCCAACTGGCGGATCCAGAGGAGATTGAAGAGGATATGGAGAAAACTGTAGTGGAGAAAAGCAGGCGTCAACACGCGCCACCATTCACCCCTAGCCAACGCATCTGGCCAAGGCTGAAGAGCGTGTGTCAACGCCACATTTCTACCAAATTCAGTGACCAATGTGACAACGATAGAACCCAAGATCAAGAATAGGACAGGTGGTGGACCCCATCCCCGCAGTCCCCCCATTGGACCCTTCGGGGTTTCTCTCTTGAGCCGCCCAAAGCGAGCGATGCTCTGGCGCTCTGCTTCTCTAAGTCGGTTTGCCTCTTCCCGCACTTGAAATGCAGGTTGCTCGGGGTCCGAACAGTAACTTCTGTAAAGGAGCTTTGCATCGGCTACATCATCTTCGTCTCCCACCCAAAACTGGGCATCTAGAACCCTGACATCAATCCCCTTAGTCTTGAGTCCATCTAGGAATCTCTGGGGGTCAGCCCCCTTGAGTACAGGTCCAACCAGTCTCAACGCTCCCTCTCATCCCTTGCCCTCTTGGTGATATACGCAAGGGGTTGAACGGGATTCCAACCCGGTATTGAGTGAGATAGATCTGCTTGAGTCGCTTCTTGAAAGAAAGGGAACGGACAGGGAAAATAGGACACCGACGCTTTCCCTATCACTCGGGAAGCTATCTCTACGACCTCATTGAACGAAGTAGCCCAGCCTGTTCCCACATTGTAGAGGTGGAAACCTCCATCCTGATGCCCCGTAACCGCAGCGATATTGGCATCCACGACACTTTCCACAGGCACAAAGTCTCTTGTCTGGTCCCCTCCTTCAAACAACCTGACTTCTCCATGTCTCGTTTGACGACAGATACGACTGACCATACTGGCAGAGGCTCCCTTCTTTTCTTCCCTCTTCCCAAAAACATTGAAATACCGCAACCCCACTACCGTCAACTCTGGGTGCGCCTTACAGAATCGCTTGGCATCATCCTCCATCGCCGATTTACTCTCAGCATAGGGATTCAAGGGGTAACTCCTATCACCCACCCCCTGTGGGGGAGTACGATTTCCATAAACGGACGCAGAGGATGCCCAAACAAGAGGAGCTTTCCAAGAAAGGGCGTGCTCCAAGAGAGAAAGAAACCCGCCACAGTTCTTTTCGAACATCCTCTCTCTGTTCAGATCGGTCGTATCTGTCAAACTCGCCTGATGAAAAACGGCTCCAATCGGACCCTCAACAGGAAGAGATTGAGAAATATCCCCTTCGACTCTCTCCAAATCTACACCCTCCAAATGGCTCCAATCCCCTGGCCCCGACAGATCATCTAGAGCGACAACCCGAAAACCTAATCGTATCAAAGCACGCGTGAGATGGCTCCCTATAAAACCAGCCGCACCCGTAACAAGAACCCTCATCCCTTCCCCATCCACAAAGAGAAATCTGCCCCACTCCCCACCGATAGATCCTCCGAAAAACCGACCACCCACCTCTCTTTGCCCCCCCAAAACCGAAAGAGAACAACGCCTTCTAGAACCGTCCTTGCAGGACCATCCCAAAGAGGGGTCGTTCCCCGAACCCCCAAAAGAAACTCGCGTTGCCCCCAAGGGAATTGACCCATCGCTGATAACGACCCGTAAGCACGCCCCGGTGATCCCCGAGCCAACTTGATTCCTCCCATCCACCCCAGCCCCAGTTCGCCCTCCCACCGCCCTCCTCTCCAATGATGAAACCAAGAGGCACCAGGAGCGCGCCATAAGTCAAATGGACCTGTTCCCGGCAAGGGAGAAATCGCCAACCTATCCGAAGGGGACAAGGGGAAAGAGATTAGGGGTGCTGAAATACCGATTCCTGAACGGTCCACTCCCCACACGACCCCCTCTCCATCATCATACGCAAAAGAGATATCCCCATTCTGTTGGTTGGGTCGTTCACCTTCAGGAAGCCCCCAAAATTGATGCCAAGAGGCAATCCCTCCATCCATCCATCCCCCGTGCACTCCGTAAAGGGACGCCTCAATAGTCCAATGGTCTCCGCCAAACCGGAAGGGGACGAGGGTTACTTCTCCATCCGTCAATAACCCCTCTTGGCGATGGGAATGGCTCGCTTCCACCACGAGCGCAGGCAGCTCCATCCAATCCGGAGCAGGAACTCCCTCCCATAGGGGATGGTTGAAGGGGAGTGCCCACAAGAGAAGAATCATCCCACCACCACCGGAACACCCTTCTCTTCGGACCACGCCTTCAGCAAACTTTCAACTCCCTCATGCCCCCTGCCACCTTGACCAATCTCATAGGAAACCGAGTCTCCCTCTGATGCCAACGCCTGAGCCTCTTCCATACCCTGCCACGGAACCTCCAAGGGATCCCATTCTTCAATCACTCCCCTTACAGTAATATGGTCAAAGAGAGATGAAAGAAGAGAAAAAGGAAGGGGGTCCCAATCCCTAAACCGACTCCGTAGCAAAAGAGGCAACGAGATCTCCAACATCGAAAGTGCTTCAAGGAGAAAGGGGAGAGAATGGGGCTCCAAACCCGTGACCTGGAGCAGTCTTGCCCCTTCGTCATACCCCTCCAAAACCTGACCAGATACCTGTTCCACATCACCACCTAAAGAAGGAACGAAAAAGAGGACTTTTCCCATACCCTCCAATCGACCTTTTTTCACTCGAAACGCCCCCTCCTTTTGAGGGTTCTCGTCTAACCACCGTACGAGCATCTCCCTCTTTAGCCCTAGGAGATTAGCCTCAAAGGGCATGGCGAAAATCTCCTCTGTATCATAGAGTGGGATTTCTTCCTCCAATCTCTCCATCGCCTCCCGATGAGATTGGACCAAGACATCCATTGAGTTCATCACAATATCAGAGGGAACAACGGTCGCCATCGCTAACTGGAAACGCGGAAGGATACGCCCATCCAAAACCGAACCAAACCGAGAGCGATAGACCATGAGAAGGTTATTCTAGAATGGCTCTTTGGTTTTTGATACCCACTGCCACCTTGACGCGTCATCATTTGATGGCGAGAGGGAATCTGTATTAGAGCGCGCCGTCTCCGCTGGATTGACGGGCATCCTTGTCCCTTCCATCACGCCCTCTCGCCCTACTCTCCCCTCCCACGAGATGCTCTTTCTGGCGCGGGGCTGTCACCCCCACGAAGCTTCCTTGTGGACCGAAACCCCCCTATCGCCCCTTGATTGCGAAGATTGTGTCGCAATAGGCGAAAGTGGTTTGGATTTCTTTCGGTGCAAGACAGCGCCAGAAATCCAACGGCAAGCTCTCCAATCCCAATGTAAACTCGCCCTTGAAATGGAAAAACCGATACTCCTTCACGAGCGAGAAAGTTTCGGTGCTCTCCTTGAGGAAACGGATGCCTTTCCCAACCTGACCGCAGTCTTCCACGCCTTCCATCACGATAAGGTCCGTGCCCAATCTCTCTTTGAACGGGGCCATTACATCGGGCTGGGTGGGATGGTCACTTACCCCGCGAATGGGGCTCTAAGGGAAGCGATTGTGGAGGCTCCCCCAGACAGACTCCTCCTAGAAACGGATAGTCCTTGGCTCCCTCCTCAATCGAAGCGTGGAAAACGAAACGAACCTTCGTTTATCGTTGAAGTTCTTGAGCGCGTCGCAGAGATTCGTGGGACGACCCCTCGCCTTATCGAGGCTCAAACGACCGAGAACGCTGTCCGTTTGTTCCTTCCATGAAACGGCTTTGGGGCATCTCTCTTGCGGTCCTAATCTTGGACGCTCTCACAAAAACTCTGGCTTGGGAGGGTTTGCCCCACTCACCCTCCTTCCCCCTCCACCATCCAGACTGGGAGTGGGCTCGGCTTGTGGTCGTTAGAAACGAGGGTCTCATTCTGGGCTTTCTATCCGGCAACAAAGCTCTCGTTATCTTCGTGATGGCTATCGCAGTCCATACTCTCCAACGCTTTCTTTCAGATGAAGGAGGAAAAAACCCCCACCTATTCCTCCCAGCCGGACTCGTCCTGGGCGGTGCTATGGGAAATCTACTGGACCGTATGGTTCGTGGTTTTGTCGTTGACTTCATCGCTCTTGGGGATTGGCCTGTATTCAATGTCGCAGATGCCGCTGTCGTAACGGGTATCGTTCTTATGCTCCTTTCGTCTCGACACCCTCCACGGATTGAACCCATCAACGAACCTATTCCACCTCACCCCCCTGAAGAACCGATTACGAAATCTCCTCCCCCACCACCAGATGGGGCAAACGAGGGAGACCCCTAACTTCCGGCGATAAGAAAGCCGAGGTTCGTCGCTAGGGCTCTGGTCGTTTCAGCATAGAGCGAGACGAGACCTTGGGGCCAAATACCAAAGAGAAGAATGAGAGCCATCAAGGGGATAATCGTCCATTTCTCGGTCTTGGTCATATCCTTCAAATCGGCCCATTTCTCATTGAGCGGACCCATAAAAATGCGCTGAATCATCAAGATCATATACGCTGCTGTAACGACAATCGTTATGACACCAAAAGCTGAGAGAACTCTAAAGAAGTTCATCCCCGCAAAAAGCCCACTGGTCACCATCCAGTGGTGGTTGCTGAAGGCAGCCACAAAAGTCATAAACTCGCCCCAAAAACCTGAAAGCCCCGGCAAGCCCAAATTCGCCATCCCTACAAAAATCCAAATCGTGAAATAGCCGGGCAACAACGCTCCCAATCCGCCATAAGCCAAGAGATTCCTGTTATGCGTTCTTTCATAAATCACACCCACCAAGTGGAACATACAAGCACTAATCAACCCATGGCTAATCATGATAAACATCGCAGCAGATAGCCCCAACTCTGTATTCGTTGCTAAAGCAAAGACGAGATACCCCATGTGGGAAATGCTTGAATAGGCAACCATACTCTTCCAGTCCTTTTGAGCCATTGCTACCAACGCTCCGTAAAGCATGGAGACGACTCCTACCGTGGCAACAAGGGGAACAGCAATACCCGACAAATCATGGAAGGCACCCGGGACAGTCGGTAAGAGAATACGCACAAATCCATACGTTCCCATCTTCAAGAGAACCGCCGCCAACATCATAGAGATGGGCGTGGGGGCTTGGACATGAGCGTCGGGTAGCCAAGTATGGAAGGGGACGATAGGGACCTTGACCCCAAACCCAAAGAAGAAGAGGAGGAATAGAGTCGTTTGAGTCGCCAGTCCAGCTCCCTTGATGGGGAGAGTAGCTCCCTTTTCTGCGAGCTGACTAATACCGAATCCGATTTCTGGAGCAGACCAGTGGAGCGCCAAGATCGCAATAAGGAGCAGAACGGAACCCACCAATGTATAAAGGAAGAATTTGATAGAGGCATAGATCCGTCTCTTTCCTCCCCAAATACCAATCAAGAAATACATCGGGAGCAGCATCAACTCCCAGAAAACGAAAAAGAGGAAATAGTCCCTAGCTACTAAGACACCCAAGAGAGAAGTAATAAGGAGCAAAAATAGGATGTAATACATCCGTAGTTTAGAGTCGATACTTCGCGACGAGATAGCTGCAGAGATTGAGACCACGGTCGTCAAGAGAATCAACGCCAGAGAGATGCCATCAATCCCCGTATACCAAGCAACGCCCAACTCCTTGAACCAAGGCACGCCATAGTTCAGCCTAAAGCCATAGTTGTCCGCAGGGGCTGAAACGAAGACCTTCCATACCCAAAGAGAGGCCAAAAAAGTGGCAACAGTCGTTCCTATCGCCACCTGCCTAATCCTCTTTTCATGCTTGATGAAAGCGATAAAACCAGCCCCCACAAGAGGCAAGAAAATAAGAACGTGGAGCGGATGCACCACAAAGCGAATGAATTCAGTCAACATAAACGACTCCTAAAGTGGGCTCCAAAGCCTTTGAGTAGCGATAACGAGCCCCAACATAATCAAGATAAGGAAGAGATACCCCGTGGCAAACCCTGTTTGATAACGGCGCACCCCTTCCCCCAGTCTCTTCGTAATCCAACCCGAAAGATTCACCAATCCATCCACCACCACACGGTCAAAGAAAGCGGAAATCTCAGAGATTCCCACCCCAACCTTTCCCACCAAATTGACGATCCCGTCAACGACCTTTCGGTCAAAAAGTGCCACGCCCTCTGCCACAGCCGAAGCCGGACGAACGAATGCCCACTGGAGTGCCTCATCCACATAGAGTCTGTTTTCTAGAGCCCTCCACAAGGCAGGCGCCCTTTCCTCAAAGAACCCCTTGGTCACATTCCCCGAAACAGTACGAGGTAAAAAGATTCTCTTTGCCCACAGAATACCCCCCACTGCCACAAGAATCGAAATGGACGCTACAAGAGGATTCAACCCGTGGTGATGAGCGTGGGGTTCAATAAAGTGAGCAGCCCAGTTGCCCGTCTTTGCCCATAACCCTGGGATTCCAATCAAGGCAGGAATGATACAGAGAGCACCCAACAAACCCATCGGTCCCACCATGATGGAAGGTGTCTTCTTGGGATGCCCCTTACCCCGATACGCCCCAAAGAAAGTGAGATAGACGACACGGAACATATAGAAAGCAGTTAGACCCGCGGCTAGGGTCAGCATCACCCAAGGCGCCATCCCCATACTCTGTCCTGCATTCCATGTCGCCAAGAGAATCTCATCTTTACTAAAGAACCCCGAAAAAGGTGGGATACCTGAAAGAGCTAATGTCCCCACTAGGAACAGGAGAAAAGTGGCAGGCATGAACTTTCGCAAACCACCCATCTCTCTCATATCATTTGTATGGACCGAATGAATGATCGCTCCCGCAGCCATAAAGAGCAACGCCTTAAAGAACGCATGGGTAAAGAGATGGAATATTCCAGCAGCAACACTCCCCGCACCCAGCCCTGCAATCATATATCCCAACTGACTTATGGTTGAAAAAGCAAGGACCCGCTTTATGTCCCACTGAGCGACAGCAATAGACGCTGCAAAAAGAGCAGTAAATGCTCCGATGTAGGTGACCACCGTAGCAGGGACGGGTGCTTCGAACAGGAAGTGAAGCCTAGCCACCAAGTAAACACCGGCAGCGACCATTGTCGCTGCATGGATGAGTGATGAAGCTGGTGTGGGACCTTCCATGGCATCGGGCAACCAGACATGGAGAAAGAACTGAGCAGACTTACCCATAGCCCCGCCAAAAATGAGCAAACCCGCTACAGCCAAAATGCCATTGCCATCGCTTGTTTGCGCAAACGCCTTTATCTGAGCAATCTCAAAAGAATGGGTCAACCCATAAAGCGTAAGGACCCCCAAAAGAAGGGAGACATCTCCGACCTTGGTCGTCAAGAACGCTTTCTTAGATGCGTTGGCAGCACTGTCCTTATCAAACCAGAACCCAATAAGGAGATAGGATGCCAAACCCATCACTTCCCAACCGGCAAACACCAAGATGAGGTTGTCAGACAAAACCATCGCCAACATCGCGCTGGTAAATACAGCCAGATAACCAAAGTATCTGGGGAAGTTCTTTTCGGGATGCCCAAAGTACTTGCCCCCTTTGTCCATATACCCCACCGAATAGACATGAACACAGAGACTTACAATCGTCACAACGAGCAGCATCATTGAGGTCAATCCATCAGCTTGGAGACCCATCCCTAAAGTCGTGTGCCCCAAGTCCAACCAATCTGCTTGGCTCCATGTCAAAGTCTCGCCCCCGACCTTTCGGACAAATACCGATATCGCCAGAAGTGTAGAAACCCCCATCGCGATGGTAGAAAGTAACGCCGTTCGTTCTTTCCACAACCGAGTAAAGGGAGCAATCAACCCAAACGCCAAGAAGGGAATCAAGGGGATAAGGATAAGAGGAGAGATTACCATTTGAAGAGATTCAACCGATCAGCCTCAACAGAGTTGATCGATTTAAAGATGTAATAAACCATAGCCAAACCAATTCCAGCTTCGGCGACAGCAATCGTCAGCGAAAAAATGACAAAGACTTGCCCCACAGGGACGGGGACGAGACTCTGGAACCCCTCACTAGAAAAAGGCTGTCTCATGAGAGACAATCCCCACTGACGACTAAACGCGACCAACATCAAGTTGACACCATTCAACATCAATTCCAAGGACATCAAGATCGTAATGAGATTCCGTCGGGTAATCGCACCATAAATACCGATTCCGAACAAAACAAGGGAAAGGACGAGATAGGGCTGAAGAGGAACTGCAGGACCGTAATGGGGGACATCAAACGCTGGTGGAGGCAACAGAAAGAAGAGGGGGATCATTCCTTTTCCTCCACAATACTTCCATCAGGAATGCTCTTCTTGGATGCGCTTCCATCAGGAACGCTCTTCTTGGATGCGTTCTTCATATAGACAACGACACCCACCATCGCCACCAACAAAATAAGGCTAGCCAACTCAAAAATAAGGAGGTAAGGCTTCATGAGGGCGTCCCCAAAGATAGAGATTGGATAGGTCTGGTTCAGAATAATAGGTTGTCCAGGTGTCAGAGGGAAAGGTTTGATCGTCGCAAACTCACCAAATCCTGAGTTCGTATACTTCCTAGCCAACGAATCATACGCATTGGGCCAAGAGACCGAAGCTAACTGAATCGACGCCCAAATCGTAAAGCCCAAGCCCACAAGAGCAGCTGGAACATTCTGCTTATTCCGATTGAGGTAAGTACCTCCCTTCGCTTCCCCACGAGTCAACAAGATAGAGAACAGAACGAGGACGACGACCCCCCCCACATAGAGCAAGACTTGGACAACCCCCAGAAAGTCTGCGTTCAAGGTGATAAAAAGTGCTGCCACACCGAGTAAGGCAAGAGCAAGGAAGACGGCGTTATAGACCACTTTCTTGTGGAGAACAACACCTAGAGCTGCAAGAACAGTCAGCCCCCCAAACCCATAAAACCAAATCCAAGGCAAATAGGGCGTCAAGTCAAAGTCGCTCATGGAGTCTCTCCCTCAATCTCCTCTTCGGCGTTGAGCCCTGCCAAAGCTTCCACATCCATTGGACGAATGGTCACATAGTCCTCTTTGTTGAAGATATTCTTATTCTTGAAATAACCCAACGAAGATGCGAGTGCATCGGGATCATCACTATCGTAAAGTTCTGGGTAAACGGCAGATTCGAAGGTAACCAGGTCTTCTAAGTTGTAGATAAGAGGTTGAGTCTCGTCGTGACTAAACGCATCCGCCCTGTCATATGACGCTGTTTCGAAATCGCGAGAGAAACGAATCGCATCGCTTGGGCAGATATCCACACAAAGACCACAATTGTGGCAAGCCGCATAGTTTAAAGTATAGACACGAGGTCGTCTCTCTCTCCCCTTCCCTTCAGCCAATACCTCAATGAGATTATCGGGGCAGGCTTGAGCACAAAGTTGGCACGCATCGCACCTAAGTCGTCCCGATTCGTCAAGGAGTTGAACAAAACGCCCCTTCCAGCGATGGGACATTTTTCGTATTTCACCGGGGTATTCCAGAGTACTATTTTCCGGATAGTTGCGTAAGAACTTAGAGAAAACCAACTTCAACCCTCCACTGATACCACACCCTTCAACCGCCACCATATGGACGCCTGCCAGGAAGATAACAGCCACCAAGAGAGCCGTGATAGCAGTAGCAATCTGGACGACCAAATCGGTATTCATGCACGACGCTCCAAAGCCGGCTTGCCAAAAACACCCTTGAGAAGATGGCGCACCCAAACCACCATCCCTACAAAGAAGAGGATAAAGAAAAGGAGGGCGGTGCCCCAACCCTTTTCAAGAATCGGCCACAACAGATTGGGATTGAGCCTAATCTCGTTGGCCAACTTGATGATACCTGTCACAAAGAAGTTGATCATCGCCAACGGAACGAGTCTCTTCCAGCAGAGTTCCATCAACTGATCAATCCGCAAACGGGGGAGCGTGCCCCTAAGCCAAACGATCGCAAAGAAAAGAAGGAAGACCTTGAGTGCAAACCAAACGACCGAGGAGAGCGTCTGTCCTAAGAAAGGAAGGTCAAACCCACCATAACCACCCAAGAAGAGTGTCGTAATCATCGAAGAAGCGATAAAGATGTTCACATATTCTGCCAAGAAAAAGAAGGCGAAACGAATCCCGGTAAACTCGGTATGGAAACCACTCACCAACTCGGATTCCGCTTCAGGTAGGTCGAAAGGAACGCGATTTGTCTCGGCTACATTGGCGATAAAAAAGATGAGAAAACCGAGGAATTGAGGCACAATAAACCAAATTGGGAACCCCAGCCCTCCTCCTTTCAGTTGGGCATCAATGATGCCCCCCACTCGAATATCCCCAGCCAAGAGAACGACCGTCATCATCGAAAAAGCTAATGGGACTTCATAGGAGATAAGTTGTCCCACAGCTCGGAATCCCCCAAAAGAAGAGTATTTGTTGTCACTCCCATGAGCAGCAAGGAAAATGCCCATGACCCCAATCGCCCCAATCGCAAAAAGGTAAAGGACGCCCATACTCAAATCAAAGGGAATCAGACCCTCGCCAAAGGGAATAATGACAGCACCCATCATGGAGGGAATAAAGACCAATATCGGAGCCCAATAATGGAATACTTTGTCCGCTCCCAGGGGAACGATACACTCCTTTTGGATTAGTTTTAGACCATCAGCAATAGGTTGAAGCAATCCCTTGTATCCCACCCGAGTTGGACCTAATCTATCCTGCATAAAGGCCAATATCTTTCGCTCCACATAGGTGGAATAAGCCCCTACAAGGATAAGAACAACCATCACCCCCAAGAGCTTTAGGACGAGAATAATCGTGGTGTAGATCCCTAAAGGGAGTTCTCCCGGTCCCCCAAAAGCACTTTGCCATCCCACCAAACCCCCTCTCATCCCATCAATAAGGGGTTGGACGGTGGGATACCCAAGTACCTTCCACACCAAAAAGACCAACCCAAACAAGAAAGCCCCGCCGGCCAAAAAGGGGAGGAGCCCTATTTTCTTCAGGAAAGGGACCTTATTCACCTGTCAACCTCACCAAACACGGGGTCAAAACTACCCAAGATTGCTACAACATCTGCCAGCATCTCACCCTCAATCAAGGACGGAATAGCAGAGAGGTTACAGAACGAGGGGGCTCGATAATGGATCCGGTATGGAAACCTAGAACCATCAGAGACGACATAAACACCCAAATCACCCCTTGGCGTATCAACAGATTGATAGATTTCGCCCCGAGGCACTTTCAGAAAAAATGGAAGTGGTTTCTTGAATTTGCCAGCGGGCATCCCATCTAAACATTGTTGAATAATACGGGTCGATTCAACCATCTCTTGGAACCGAACCCACCATCGCGCGTAGCAATCACCATCTTGGTGGACGGGGACATTGAAATCCATTTTGTCATAAGCAGCATAGGAAGAGTCCCGCCGTAAGTCCCAATCCACCCCAGCAGCCCGAAGAATAGGTCCTGTAACGGCATAGGACTCCAAAAAGTCAGGCTTTGTAACGCCCAGACCTTTCATACGCCCCCTAAAGATTTCGTTCTCGGACAAGAGGGCTTCCATTTCTGTTAGAGCAGGAACAAACCCCTCAACAAATGCTCGGATTTCTTTCTCGATTGCGGGCGTCAAATCGCCCCGCACACCTCCATACCGAATGTAGTTGTGGGTGATTCTCTGACCACTCAGCAATTCCAAGAGGTACTGCACCTTTTCGCGCTGTCGGAATGCGTAAAAGAAGGGAGTCAACGCTCCCAAATCTAGCCCCATCGTCCCATAAAAGAGGAGGTGGCTTGCCAACCGATTGATTTCCATAGACAAGACCCGCAACCACTGTGCACGTTCGGGCACCTCAATACCCATCAAGGTCTCTACGGGCTGAACCAACGCCATATTGGAGTAAATCGCGGATAGATAATCCATACGATCGGTCAGGGGAATCGCACCCATCCACTCGCGGTTTTCGCTCAGTTTTTCTACCCCTCTGTGCAGATACCCAATCACGGGAACTACCCGCGTCACCACCTCGCCCTCCGTCTCCAAAAGAATCCGAAAAACCCCATGGGTTGAAGGATGTTGCGGACCCATATTCAACCAAAAGCGGTCCTCAGATTCCCTTTCAATAAGGACCGTAGTTCCTGAAAAAGTCTCTCGATCGCTCATCGCTCTATTCCTGCCCCTTCAGGATATCTTCTTCTAAGAGTGTTCGCTCTGGGAGTTTCTGTAGAGATGCAGCTTCTTCAAAAGCCCAAAGAGGTGTGGTATCTTTGAATCCCCCCACTGGGTAGTCTTTCCTCAAAGGATGTCCTTCCCAATCTTCAGGTAAGAGAATGCGTCTCAAGTCGGGATGGTCAGAAAAGGAGATTCCGAACATATCAAAAACCTCCCTTTCGTGCCACTCTGCACCAGGATGGATAGCCACGACAGAAGGCATTACCAACTGCTCATGGGGAAGTTGGGCTTTGAGAGTGCCCCGCGCACCATCCGAGAGACGGAGCAGTTGGTAAACGACTTCCAGCCCCTCCTTCTTCTCATTTGCTGTGAGATCATGGAGGACTCCAAACCCTGCCACCTTCAAATCCAAAAGAGCTTGAGGAATACGCCCACGCGCCATAATCACGACAGGCATGCCAAAGAGCATCTCAGTCTGCTGGGGGGCATCGCCCAATGCCTGAAGAAAAGGACTAGCCACTGGCTCGTTGGACAAGGATGCCCTCCTTGTCAATCTTCTCTTGGAGCTTGGTGATGGCGTATAGCAGAGCTTCGGGTCGCGGGGGGCAACCTGGTATATAGACATCGACGGGCACAATTTGGTCTACCCCATTAACCACCGAATAGGCATCTTTATAGATACCTCCCGAGTTGGCACATGAGCCCATTGAAATCACATACTTAGGCTCTGGCATTTGATCGTAAAGACGCTTGAGCAATGAAGCCATTTTGTAGGTAACAGTCCCAGAAACGATCATGACATCACTCTGTCGGGGACTCGCTCGAAAGACGACACCCATACGGTCCGCGTCATACTTTGGGTCGCCCACTGCCATCATTTCAATCGCACAACAAGCCAAACCAAAGGTCATTGGCCACAAACTGCTACGGCGAGCCCACCCCAACAGATCGTCGAGTTTTGCCAAGAGGAAAGGAGGTTGTTCTGCCATCACTGGTCAACCTCAAAATCGAGAGCTCCTTCTCTCCACACATAGGCAAGACCTAATGCTAGAACACCGAAAAAGGTGACCATTTCAAAGAAAGCCGGCCACCCGGTTGTGAGTAAGAGCATCCTAAAATTGACAGCCCAAGGGACGAAGAAAACGACTTCGACCTCGAAGAGAATAAAGAGGACCGCAAGAACGGCAAAACGAAAGTTGAAAGGAACATTCGATTCTGTTTCTGGATCATTCCCGCATTCATACGATGAGAGTTTTGATGGGGAGGGGAACCATCCTCCTGCCATTCGGTTCATGAGGAGAGAAATGACACCAAACCCTATCGCTCCCATCATAAAGAGGAGCACCCCAGAATACTGGACGGTTGCTGGCACGCCTTCCATAAAAAAGAGAGGAGAGGAGCGATGATTCGTCCCTCTCCCAAAAAGACATTCTACCTACCCTTTCCGGGTTTTTGGAGGAAAAAAAAGTGCTATCGAATCAAACTATGACTTGGAAGAAGTACTTTTCTTCTCCCCATCATCTTTGTCGTTTTTGGGTGTTCCAGCCGGGACGCCCAACCCTTCCATTAGGTCACGGAACTCATCCAAATCCAAACTCTCTTTTTCTAGGAGTATCGTTGCCAATCTCTCAAGGGGTTCGCAGAGAGAGGTCAAGATATCTGTCGCTCGCTTTTCTGCAGCACATATCAAGTCGTGCACTTCTGTGTCAATCATCTCGGCACTCGCTTCGGATGTTCCTCTAGAGTGGGTCAGTTCCTTCCCCAAGAAAGGTTCATCCTTACCCTCAAAATCAACGGGGCCAACCTTTTCGCTCATACCCAGACTCTTGACCATCGTACGAGCAATTTCGGAAACCCTCCGTATGTCATCTTTGGCTCCGGAAGAGAGATGGCTAAACTTGATTTTTTCTGCTGCACGACCCGCCAACGCGACAGCCATTTGGTCAAGGAGGTCTTGTCTCGTTTGGATGTACTGGTCTTTTTCAGGAAGGTTCAACACATATCCCAACGCTCGAGCCCTTGGAATAATCGTAACTTTGTGGACTGTCCCATTGGGCATGACATGTGAGACCAAAGCGTGACCTGCCTCGTGCCAAGCCAAAATCGATCTCTCTTCGTCTTTGATCACCAGGGATTTTCTCTCAGGACCCATTGAGACCCTCTCCACCGCTTCGGAGAGATCGGGAGGTTCAATAATAGAGCCTCTGCGTCGCGCCACCAAAACAGCCGCTTCGTTCATGACATTCTCAAGGTCTGCCCCCGAGAAACCAGGGGTTCGTTTGGCGACCGAATCCAGGTTGACCGCATCACTCAGGGGCTTGTCCCTAGCGTGTATCTTTAGGATCGCCAGTCTTGCTTCCTTATCAGGGATATCCACGAGAACTTTCCGGTCAAATCGTCCAGAGCGCAGCAACGCAGGGTCCAGAATATCAGGTCGGTTTGTCGCCGCAATCACAATCAAACCATCATGAGGTTCAAATCCGTCCATTTCTACCAAGATTTGGTTCAGTGTTTGCTCTCGTTCGTCATGACCTCCCCCCAGCCCAGCACCTCTTTGCCTTCCCACCGCATCAATCTCGTCTAGGAATATGAGGGCAGAGCCCTCCTCCTTTGCTTTCTTGAAAAGGCTCCGGACTCGAGAAGCACCCACGCCCACAAAGAGCTCCACAAACTCGCTTCCACTTGTGAAATAGAAAGGTACCTCTGCCTCACCAGCGACGGCTCGTGCCAACAAGGTCTTCCCGCACCCCGGGGGACCAATGAGCAATACGCCTTTTGCAGGGCGGGCTCCCACTTTTGAAAAGGGCGTAGGATCTTTCAAGAAGGAGACGATTTCTGCCAACTCTTCCTTAGATTCTTTCAACCCCGCGACATCATCAAAACGTGTAGCAGGACGCTCTTCGGTAATCTCCTTGGCTCGAGATTGCCCAAAGGAAGTGGGGTCGCCCCCACCCGCACCCATACGCCGAATGATAAGGAAGACCAAGAAGACCGTCAACCCCACAGAGAAAAACATCAAGACCAGAGGATTCAAAGACTCCAAGAATCCTGGAGGTTTTTGACGGACGCTGTCTACCTTTTCTCCGAGTTCTTCAAGGAGTTTCTCTGTCAGGATAACTTGAGCTTCGATCAACTTCTCAGACACAGTCTCATACTTGATATGCCCATTAGCCAAATCGACTTCGGCACTCAGGATAACGCCCCCTCTCAAATCACTCAAGAAGCGGGAGTGGTCCTCAATCTTGGATCCTCCAAAACCCTTGAAAACGAGCGTTAGTAAGAGAAACACCACGAAGAGAATAAGGAGTGATCGCATCCGCGATGGCGGAGCGGGCGTTTCGTTCTTATCCGTCATAAGGAGGGGTCAACCAGAGTAGGAGATTATACCGCTACTCTCTTGGTGTGCCTTTCCATTCCATCCACTCTCCGTCCATTTCTACTCGAAACGAAGGTGGACCCTCAACGCTCCCGCTCTTCCCTCTTTCCCACCCCAAGAGACGATGAAGCCCTCCCTGAGGGGCTTCGCTCCCCAGCGAATAGAGCCACATTCGAATCGTCCGTGCCGCCAACCCTCTAGGAAGGTCCAATACCCTCAAAGAGAGTCTCTTATCTTTCTTGTGGTGTTTCAACATCTCAATGGCGACCTCCCCCAAGGCCTCGCTATCCATCCCTAGGTGCTTCAACGATTGGAGAGGTCCTTTGGGCCATCGATCACCCCATGCTCTTTTCAAGGCAGGCATCACTTCGCGCAACCGAGCACGGGGTTGGTGGGGGTCACTGTTCGTGGGATCAACCCAAGCATCAACACCTTTCTCTGCAAGATAGCACATCACATCTTCTCGGGTCGTTTCTAATAGGGGCCTCACAATAGGCCCTCGCCTTAGCGGAATCCCCTTTAGCCCTTCAATGCCTGCGCTCCTGCCCGTCCTGAGGAGTAGAGTCTCCACACTATCATCAAGGGTATGCCCCATCGCAGCGAACTCAAATCCCTCAAGGGATAGGGTGCGCTCAATCGCGGCATATCGGGCTAAACGCCACCGTTCTTCAGGACCTCTCCCCCCCTCCCCTTCACTCCCCCCCCTCCCCCCCCTCCACAGCACCCCCCCCCCCGCCCCCCTCCCCTCCACCCAACCCCTCCCCCCTCCCCACCTTGTTGAATCATTCTCCACATCCAAAGGTCATATCCGCCCGCTCCGAACCTCTCCCATTGACACCACACACCAACCGTAACACCTCTACCCGGGACCCCCCCACCAACAGACCAATAGGGAAGACCCCCTTGGAATCAACCCCTCGTCTTGAAGGGTTCGTTGGGCGCGGTTTTCAAAAGAGTTCAGAAAAGGTACCTCTAGCAGCGCTCGGACTCGAACCGAGGACCTCGCGGGTATGAACCGCACGCTCTCACCAACTGAGCTACGCTGCTATCTGTCCAACCTCCATCCATTGGATTGTCGTTACGATGGGAGAGCGGATGCTGTGCGGGGGCAGGATTCGAACCTGCGACCTTCGGGTTATGAGCCCGACAAGCTACCACTGCTCCACCCCGCATCAACACCAAACTCTATTCTAACCTACCCGAATAGAATCACAGCGTGCGTATTGGACTAGGCGACTTTATCGCTTCCTGTGGAACACGGGTAGATGGGGGGAGGGGCTACCTCCGATTGGAGAAAGATTACCGCACATCCTTGAAAAAAGGGGAGCTTCGTTGGACACCTTCTAGAAAATCGATTCTCCAAGGCGCTTACCTCCTTGGCATTGACCGTCCCTTCTCTCTCGTTGATCTGCAAGCCCACCTACGGTGTCGTGGGCTGGTCCACTCGCAAGCTACTCTTTATCGCACACTTTCTCAGCTCCTTGCCTTTCACCTTTTCAAGATTTCCTACCGGCAAGACGGCGTCCCCTATTACCAGCAAACTGACTTGGGGCAACAGACTTTTCATCTCCTTTGTGCAGACTGTGGCGAAACGATTCAGGTCAAGAGTGAAGGGATGAAAAGACCTTGGGCACGAGCGTCCTCTGAAGCAGGCTTTTCGTTGCTGGAGATTCCCGATGGTGCGATTGTCGCTTGTCAAGAATATAGAGAGTTGGGTTGCTGCCGACGGTCGGGACAGGGATAGGTTTTCTCTTGTTCCCCGCTCTCCGGAAGTACTTTGACCCCCTGGTGGATGGGGTCACCTCATCTTTTGAACCTATTTTCCCCGAAAACTCCCCCCAAGGCATCCGACAGATCTTGGGGGATATTGTGAGTGGGCTCTTTGCCTCTCTCCCCTCTTCGGCTTCCCCTTTGGTTGAGGTGATGGACCCCCATTTCCACCATTGTGTTTTCCATGATATTGACCCACGCCTCATTGAATCTGCCTTTTCTTCCTTGCTAAAGAACTTCAGGCTGTTGACTACGGACGAACTCCCTGAAGTTTCCCATCTAGTCAGTGGAGCCAGAAGCATCGCTCTGGTCAATGAAGTTCTTCGCGGCTACCACGCCGTCATCCGCACCCATTACGAGCGACAGGTTGCTGAACTCTCCTTGTTGAACACTCTTTCACAGATTTCTGATACCCCCCAAGAGCTTACCGAAGCTTATTTAGGAATGGTCACTAAGACGCTTGGAGCCGATTATGGACTTATCTATTATGAGAAAGGGCAAGAGTCCATCAGAAAAGAGAGGACACCTTCGCACTTTCTGAAACTCTCCCAATCTACTCTTGAACTTCTCCTGAAAGACGCCGAAACCCACGACCCCTTACTCGTTGATCAACTCACCAAACTTTTTCGTGATAACACCCACGAAGATTCACTCTCTCCTTTTGATTGGTCAGCGATAGAAAAAGAGTCTCTAGAAGACTTAGAGGAGGGACTGTTCTTATCTCCAAAGAGCCCCCAATCCTTAGTCAATCGGCTTCACCCAAGAAGCCTCCTCCTCTCTCCCCTTTACTCGGGGGATGAACGCGTGGGATTTGTGGCACTTATGCGAGAACACGACCCTCCTTTTTCTCCGCAGGATGCGACCTTTTTGGGTGTATCAAGTAAGGAGATGGCGCGCATTCTTGAGAATAGGCATCTCCAACGTGAACTTCGTCGTCTTGCCCAAACGGATGGTCTAACCGGTCTCCTGAACCGAAGACAGTTCTTTGAGGTCGCCACGAATGAATTAGAGCGTTCTCGCAGATATGGAAGAGAGTTTGGGCTATTGATGATTGATGTAGACGACTTCAAAGAGATCAATGACACTTGGGGGCATCAGGTTGGAGACCGAGTCCTGAAATCCCTAGCCGATTTCTTGGGTTCCCGCGCTAGGACGGGCGATCTTGTAGCCCGATACGGTGGCGAGGAGTTCATTCTTCTCCTTTTGGAAGCGTCCGCTGATTCGGCAAGGAGAATGGCTGAGGGATTGAATGAAGGTGTAGCTACTCTGAAGATTCCTTTGGATGGGAAGGACCTCACGATGACGATTTCGGTGGGTGTTTCTGCGTTCCCTGATCACGGTGCCGACCTCTCTCAAGTTATCTCTGCTGCTGATCAGGCACTCTATTTAGCAAAGGGAACGGGTAAGGACTGTGTCGTCCTGTCCCAATGACGAGACGGTACGATCTCTTGCGCGATTTGGTCGGTTGCGCAACCTCGCTTCTCAATGAGATTGAGGGGCATACGAGTGCCCACGCCGAGGGGGTAGCGACCCTTTCAGTCGCATTTGCCCAAGAAGAAGGATTGACCCTTTCTGACCGACGGGATCTCTTCTTTGCCTCTCTCCTCCACGATATAGGTGAGACGACAGTGCCCTTGAGTATTCTGGCAAAAGAGAGTATTCTGACAGAAGAGGAGAGACGGAAGATGGAATCCCACACGGTATTGGGCGACCTCATTGTCAGGAATCTCCCAGCTATGAGTGGCGTCTGCAGGCTGTTACGGCACCACCATGAGTCTTGGGATGGTACAGGGTATCCAGACCGACTTTTCCGTGAAGAGTTTGACCCAACTGCTCAAATACTCTCTATGGCGGATTTGGCGGATACTCTATCCCGCCCCCGTCCCTACCGGTCTGCCCGCACCCCAAAGGAGATGGGAGAGATTCTTTCTCAGAGTGCAGGCACCCGATTCGAAAGTAAGCTTGTCCATCGGTTCTCCCAGTTTCTCAAAGGGTTTGATGGTAAAGGAAAACTTGAATCCCTTTGTGAGGCTTTTAGAACGACGAGTAAAAGGTTGGAAGAAGAAGAGACCAAGGCATACCTTTTGGCGATCTCTATGGTCCTATCGAATCTCCTAGGAGAGAAACTCCCTTTCCGTGCCGAGCACCCTGGCAAAGTGGCGATGATGTCGATTCAGATTGCGCGAACATTAGGTCTTTCCGCGGATCAGATTCTTGACCTAAAGTTGGCCTCTTTCCTTTGCGACATTGGGATTCTGGCTCAAGACGAGCGCATCTATCTTGCCGATAGAGACTTGACAAAAGAGGAAAGTGCGGTGGTCAAGCTCCACCCTCTAATCAGCGAAAAAGCTGTCTCTCACATCACCCTTCGCCCGAAATTGGCATCGATTGTCCGTTCCCATCAAGAACGGTGGGATGGGTCGGGTTATCCTGATGGTCTGAAGGGAGAGGAGATTCCCCTAGAAAGCCGAATTATTCATTTGGCCGACACCTATGTGGCGCTCCAAGAGCATCGTCCCTACCGACCTGCTCAGTCCCATAAGGAAGCTTCAGAGGCTCTGGGCACTTATCTACGCACGCTTGTTGACCCCCACCTCTCTGAGATTCTTCTGGAGATTCTTGACGTATGAAGCGGTTCACACCCACCACAGTTCTTCGACATCTAAGGGTGGGCAAATCCCAACGCCTATTGGTTGTAGGAGACCCCCTGTCTCGATATCTATTGGAGATTAGAGAACATGGATTTGGAATGGCGGTAAGTGCCTCTCATCCCCTTGATTTTGACCTCCACGGCGCTTGGCTTCCCTCTGAAGAGTGTGACAAGGGGTGGTTAGAAGCTCTCCAAAAAGCGAAACCGATACCCAAAGGGGACGTCCATTCTCTAGAGGAAGTATTGGGGCGTTTTGAACCCGGATCTTGGATGAAGGGTGTCTCCCTTTACACCGTTCTTCTCTCTTTGGCTCGTTGGGACGAGAGCCAATCCGTGCCTTGGTCAGACTTGATTGCACACTATGGACCTTGGGCTACGGGAAGGGTATCTGGGCGTTCACTTGGTCGGCTAGATCTCTGGGACTGCCCCCTCTCCGAGCTCCTCCTAAAAGGAAGATATCAAGCCCTACTCCTCTTCTTAGCACCTACTTTAGCAGAAACTAGGCTTGGCTCTATTTCTGCCCGGTTGGGATACCCCGATCGCCATCCTTTCTCCTTTCTCAAGGGGTTGGAAGAAGCTTGGCTTGAGGAGGGAATTCATCAACCCAAACCTCTCTCTCTAATACCTGTTCATCGCGAATTGGATTTCCATACGCAGTTTCAAGGGGCAGCTGGATTACGATCTACACCCATGACCACACCTAACGGCACCGTTCTCTTCCAGTCGCCATGACGATGCGTATTGCCTTGGGAACGGACCACGCTGGATTTCTCCTCAAGGAGAGAGTCAAGAGAGATCTATTGGAAAGAGAGATTGATGTCGTTGACCATGGTACTTATTCGGAAGAGGCGTGTGATTACCCTTCTTTCGTACGGGCAGCCGCAAAGGATGTTTCTGAAGGTAGATGCGACCGAGCGATCGTTTTTGGGGGTTCTGGAAACGGCGAAGCGATCGTTGCAAATAAAGAAAGGGGGGTTCGATGTGCACTCTGTTGGAGCGAGGATACAGCGATTTGGTCTCGCTCTCATAATGATGCCAATGCCCTCTCGCTGGGGTCAAGAACGGTTTCTGAAGAGATGGCTCTCCACATTGTGGGATTGTGGCTTAGCACACCCTTTGAGGGAGGACGTCATTCCTCCCGCGTCAAGGAGATTGAAAGATGAACGAACGAAGAGATTGGGAAGATGCAGTCAAGGACCTTCTCTTCCCAACGGGGAAATCTCCCTCGTCCACACAGCCCCATGAGAAGGAATCTCCTCCTCCAAAGGGAGGGTTTTTCAAGACTCTAATGGGGATTTTCTCCCCCAAACCCCAAACGAGCTCCCCCGGGGTTCCAGAACACCCTAAAAAGAAACGCCCTACGCAATCTCAAAGACGGGCTGCACGGTCGTTTCGGAACGAAGGGCATGTCGTTTCTACCGAAGATGAGTTTTTGAAATACCTTGCCCAATCTCTCTTTCGCGGAACGGGTCAGGAAGAGCTGAAGAAGGGTAAAGTTGTCCTCAAACGCCTTTCACAAGATGGTGTCATTCAGCGATTTGTTGTCAAGGACATTCCCATGGTCTATCACAAACGATGAATGGAAATGGAAGGTGGCTAAAGGCACTGGGTGCTGGTCTTGCTTCTGGGCTCGGTTTTGTCCTTCTTGTCTTGATGGCCAGTTGGCTTTCTCGCACTCTTCTTGGCTCTCTGGTATAATCGCCGTTTGCAACGATGAGCATTCGACCTAAGAAAGTACGACTTTGCCGCCAATTGGGCATGAATGTGGTGGGCACCCACCAAGACCCCCTAGGTCGTAGGCAGAATCCTCCAGGTCAGCATGGTGGGAATATGTTCCGACATCGGAAAGCCTCTGACCACAAAGTGCGGCTCCTTGAGAAACAGAGACTACGGTTCCTATACAACTTGCGCGAGAAGCAGTTTGCTAAGTACGTACACCAAGCGAAGCGGGGTCGTGGTTCTTCTGAAGAAAACCTCATTCGTCTCTTAGAAACGAGGCTAGATACAGTCGTCCAGAAAAGTGGTTTTGCACGGACACAACGCGAAGCTCGACAGTTGGTCGTTCATGGGCACTTTCATGTGAATGGTCGCCGTGTGGATCGACCCAGTTATGGTGTCCGAACAGGTGATGTCGTGACTCTCAAACCTCCTTCCAGAAAAAAGACTTATTTTGTGGAGAAAGCGACGGAAGTTTTTGGTCGGAGCACCCCAGGTTGGTTGGTGGTGAATAAGGAGAAATGGAGTTGTTCCATTCACCGCGATCCCACCATGGAAGATGTCCCCTTGATTGCCGAGTTGAATCTTGGGTTCATTATGGAGTTTTACGCCTAGTTTTTTCGGGGCCTGATGGGGTCTAGTCAACCCGCCCCTCCTTTTCTGTTCTCATCTCTCCAGACAGAAGTCGCCTGACAGGACCGCTGCAAATCGCACGATCTTCGCCAAACACCACCGTGAGACAACCCCCTGGGGAACGGCATCTCCAAGTTTGACCTCCTTCTTGAGCGCGCGCCCAAGTAGCAACAGCTAACGCTCCACTTCCGCAGGAAGGAGTGGGTCCGACTCCACGCTCCCAAGTGCGCATCTGAATCTCTCCCTCTTTCTCCCTAACGACAAAATGAACATTCGTCCCCGATGGGAAAGCGCTGTGTAGCGCCAACCGTGAACCCCATTGCCTAAAATACGCCCCCATGGGCAAGTGCTCACCGGGAATGACCAAGTGGGGATTTCCCACCCCCCTTACCCGCCACCCCACCCCTATCCCTGTATTCACCTGTTGGGGACTGGGTAATCCCCGCCATGAACGGCTTATTGAAACATCTCCCCCGTCTAGAGTCTTATGAAAAGACTCAAGGTCCCATCGCATTCCATCCACGGGATGAACTTCCTTGATGGTCTGTCCTCGACTCATGGAGAACGCCGCTGCCACACGGAGCCCGTTTAAAGAGATCTCTGCCTCTTTCCCATCCTTGTTGTAGATGCGGACTCTCAACACAGATGCACCGATTCGGCGCCCAAAGAGAACGCCATCAGCAGGGATACCAAGACGTTGGTCTGTCGCTTGAACGACCCAATCCGCCCGATCCTTTTCGGAGAGACTCTCAGCCCTAAGGACCAAGAATGTATTCCCAGCAGCCTCCCACTTTTCAAAGGACAAGTTCATCGTCCTGTAGCCCACTCAAGAAAACTGAGCAACAAACCTCCCCCTTCTCGCCCCTCTAGCCACGCTCTCGCCAACGCTTCATGTCGCTCTAAAGCACCTAAAAGGAGTTCTAGGTCTTCGTTTTCTGGAGGAAGGTCTTCTTGGTCATCAGCTGATTGGAAGACAATGCCCAAATGAAAACCCATAGGTGCCCATTCATCAGGGTCTCCTCCACCAAAGAGTGCTGCCGATCGCACTGTATGTTCAAAGAGGTCTGCCGTTTTCAGTGCATTCACAAAGAGACGACCTCCCTCTACCCTCTCCCCTCGCCCCAGAGCCAAGTCCAAGACCTGCCCCCCCACCAAACTGTGGGGGAAGAGGAGATTGGTTAGACCGTTCATTATCTCTAGTTTCCTCTCTCCTCCCTCTCTCATGATCACCTCAAGGGCAATCCCCAATAAGGAATCAGAGGCGAGAATAGCCACACCTTCTCCAAAGAGGCGATGGACCGAAGGTTCACCCCGCCGCAACGGAGCATCATCCATGGAGGGTAAGTCATCCTGAATCAAGGAAAAAGTATGGAAATGCTCGAGATGTGTTGAGAGTTTCACCCCTTGAGAAGGCTCCACCCCCAACGCATCAAGAACAGCTAAGAACAAGAGGGAGCGAATCCTCTTACCCCCTGCCTTATGGAGATGAGAAATCGCTTCTAACAGATCGCTGGGCCCCTCTAACTGAGCATACTCCTCCCCCATCGCACCATCAATTCTGGGCAACCAAAGGCGGGAAAATGCATTAGATAAAGCTGTCATTCCACGCTCTCCTCCCACGAATAGACCCACCAATGTGCATGAATCGCACGCACATAAATTCGGCTTTCAGCGATGGGAATGGTGAGGAGCCTGAGAGGGTCTGCATCAATCTGGTAATCATCCCTAGGAAAACTCTCCAACCACCTGTCCGCCCGAGAAGGACCTGCATTGTAGGCATAGAGGGCAGCCGGAATATCTCCTTCGTACCTATCTAACAATCCTTGGAGGTAGGTTGACCCCCATCGGAGGCTCTTTGCAGGGTCTTGCAAGTCTGTCGTGAGTTCCCCCCAATCTTCGCCCAAGCCTTCGGCAACCCCTTTTCCCGTTGAAGGCATCATCTGGACCAACCCAAGTGCTCCCGCGCCTGAACGAGCATTCGGTTGCCAAGCACTCTCTCTCTTTATCAAAGCACGCAAAAGGTTCGGTTCAACACCTGAAGCTTGGGTTGCATCTTCCAGCTCTTCATCCCAAAACCGGGGCCAAACCAATCGGAGTATCCCTAGCTGAGACTCTCTGTCCATTTCAAGCCGCTCTGGATCGGTCAAGAGAGAAAACGCCACTGATGAAGCTTTGATTCCCTCAAAGAGACGAAAGAGCAACCGCGAATGAGCCACTCTCCAAGCTACACTCTCGCCTCCTGTTCTTAGACGCCATTTTGATTCGGCAAGGGCGATCTTGGGCAGAATGAGTTCTACCCATTCCATCCCTTCTTCAAGATCTAGATTCCCTTCCCCTTCATCGGGGAAGATCGCTTTCCATAGGTCAAACCTTTCAAAGTCATATTCCCTGACAAAGAGAGCGTGAAAAGAGGTGGGAAACTGGGACAAGAGTTCATCCCGAGACGCCTCATCCCCTAAGAGGCGGTATGCCCAATAAAGCCGATGGGGAGCAAGGTCAGGGTCAGCCGTTTCTAACAGCCACGCCAAAGCACTCTCACTTTCATCATCCGCCATTCCCATGCGAAATAGATGATACCGAACGAGGTCAGCACGTCTCCCCTTTGGATACCGTGACAGGTACCGCGTGTAGGTCTCTTCTGCCTCAGTTGTACGACCAAGAGCAAAGAAGAACCCTCCTTTTCGGTACAGTCCGTCCTCGCCACCTCCATGTGTCGCCATCCACTCCAAATGGAACAAAGCGTCATCAACTCGTCCAAACCGTGCTGATACCTTTGAAGAGAGAGAATGGAAGGTCAGTTGGTGGGTATCTGCTACGCCACCCTCTTCCCAATCCTCCAGAGCGGTTGAAGCAGCTGACCAATCCCGTTCTGCCACCGCTCCCCGAACCAAGATCTGGTTCTGCAGATCGGCATGAGGAGACAAGTTCGCTAGTTTCCACCACAAATCCCCTTGGATTCCCCAAAGGGAGAGTCTCTCCATAAGTGCTTCTACTTCGCTTCGCTCCACGCCCCTGCTCTCTTCCTCTTCCATCCTTCCTATGAGCCACCCTGCCCAGCCCCCTCGTAATGAAGCGGGGTCTGATTCAGTAATCCTATCTGCCCACTCCTGGAAAAACGGCACCAATTCGTCATCGACCTCAGACAAGAGGGCATGGTCGAGAACGGATTGCGCCGCCTGAACCCGATCCATCCGCCCCAGAATGGGTTGAAGGAGATAAGGTGTCCATCGTTCACCTATTGGCAATCGTGCTTCTAGCTCTGCCCACCCCGCACAGGATGAATCACATTTCGGTCCCCATTCAGCAATCCACTCCTCCCTTCTCTTGGGTTGAAGGGATTCTGCCCAAAGAAGAGCAGCGTCATCCACTAGATAGGGGGGCAAACTGAAGAGATCACGGCCCCCAATCCACCTCTTCATAGTATCCCCACTCTCATCGGTCCAAAGCGCTATCCACGAAGGCTCCACCGCTTGATCCAATGTCTGGGGAAGAGCGCATCCCTTAGCCCACGCACCCAAAAGGCAGGTGAGGATGACGGGTTTCAGAGGGGGATGTTTCCGTGCTTGCGGGAAGGAAGCCTCTCTCGCTTACTACGATGTATCCTGAGAGCAGAAACGAGGCGAGGTCTGGTCTCAACGGGGTCAATCACATCATCCACATAACCCCGTTCGGCAGCGATATAGGGTGTTGAAATCGTCTCTTCGTACACTCTAACCAACTTCGCCCTCTCCTTGTCAGGATTCTCTGCCTTGGCAAGTTCCTTCCTAAAGATGATATTGACCGCCCCCTCTCCACCCATCACAGCGAACTGAGCTGTGGGCCAAGCCAGATTCAGATCGGCACCAAGCTGTTTGGGGGACATCACACAATACGCTCCTCCATACGCTTTTCGAATCACAACGGTAAACTTGGGGACTGTCGCTTCGGCATAGGCGTGGAGAAGTTTCGCTCCGTGCCTAATGATACCGAGATGTTCTTGATCTTTCCCGGGGAGGAAACCAGGTACATCCACCAAGGAAACGAGCGGGATGTTAAAACTGTCGCAAAGTCGGATAAACCGGGCAGCTTTATTACAAGCGTCGCTGTCTAGACATCCCGCCAAGACTTGCGGTTGATTTCCCACAACACCCACAACATCACCATCCAAGCGAGCTAATCCAATGACGATATTCTTGGCCCAATCAGGTTGAATCTCCAAGAAACTCCCCTTATCCATCACCGAGGTAATCACGCCCTTGATTTCGTACGGTTTACCCGGATCTAAAGGCACAATCTCTCCCAAAGCAGAATCTCGTCTTTCGGGGTCATCACCAGCGGCTCCAGTCCGTGGGGCAAGCTCCTTGTTGTTAGACGGAAGATACCCCAACAAA
>JACNFQ010000088.1 GCA_014384545.1 bacterium
GTGGGCCAGGGGGGGGGGTCGAGTCCCTCCGCGCGCGGACGAATCCCCCGGTGGTGGCGACTGGCTGCCTCCATCCCTTCGCCACATCCCCAGAGGGGATGGCGGATCACCACACCCCCGCCCTTCCCTGCACGATGAGTAGAAAGATCCCAACCCCCCTGACCGATATCCGCCCAAAGAGAGCCTCCTAAGAAGACATTCATCACTTGTAGCCCCCTACAGATGCCTAGAACAGGATATCCCCTTTCTGGAACAGAAGAAAGGAGTTCTCGCTCTCTTCCATCTCGTTCTTCAGATACGAACGAAAGAACCCCCTCCTTAGGGGTAGAGTGGTACGCTCCGGAATCCTTTCCCATATCTCCCCCTCCCCCCAAGACCAACGCGGGGAACTTCCTTACCTCAATGCCCGTTGATACGAGAACAGGCTTCAGTCCTCCTTCTCCTAGCCAGCACTGGTAATGGGGAAGGGATTTCTCGCTGGTAAGCGAAAGGGCAATCTCAATCACTCCCTTTCCCCTTGCTCTTGGTCTCTTTCTTGACGGGCTTTGAATCCACCTTCTTTGCCCTACCTCCCTTCCGCGAATCGGTGACATAAAACCCTTTCCCCTTGAAATGAACACCAACCCTCTTAGGGAAAGAGCGTTTCCACCCATTGCTCCGACACGCTGGACAGGAAGCAGAAAAGCGATCCGTCCCGCTCAGGAGGACTTCTTCTTCGTGGAAACAATCCTGGCACCGAAAATGGAAGAGGGGCACTAGAGAGGATCCTCTTCCCATGTAGGTCCTGCATTGACGACACGAACGAGTGCTCCCTTCTGAGCCTCGGCAGCTTTTTCTCTCATCAAGAGATCTTTGACAGAGGCTAAGAAAGACTCCATCTCTCTCTTCATTCTCTTCTCTCTTCTACGCATGCGAAGAATGACTTCAACCCCCGCCAAGTTAACCCCCAAGTCTTGCGTCAGGGTCACGATGCGCCGCAGTTCCTCAAGGTTTCTTTCCGAATAGAGGCGACGCCCCCCTCGGCGAAGAGGAATGACGAGCCGCTTCCGTTCCCATGTGCGCAATGTCTGAGGATGCACCCCCATCATCGCAGCTACGATACCGATTGTGTAACGAGGTTCTTCTCTTGTCATTTGCCAAACCTTATCTTAGGCCGGGGGAGGATTTTATCCAGCTTTTGGAGCAATCCCTTTGCCACACGACCCAACCGACCTGGCTGGGCAGCTTTTAGTCTTACCAGCAAGTCCCCTCTTCCTCCTTGCCTACGGGCGACGCCTTTCTGACGAATGTGGATAATCTCTCCATCGTTCGATCCCGCAGGGACAGTGATTGTGACTTTCTCCCCTCCCAAACTGACGAGATCTTCCTTGGTGCCTAACAAGAGTTCGGTCAATGTCAATTGGAGTTGAACAAGAAGGTCTTCACCACTCCTCTCAAAAAGGGGATGTGGATTGACCTTGACATGGAGGTAAAGATCTCCTTTGGCTCCCCCACGAAGCCCAGCACATCCCTTCCCCGTAAAGCGAACTCGTTGGCCCGAACGAATCCCCCTTGGTATCTTGAAGGCAACACGGCTTCTCCCTCTGCGGCGACCCTCTCCTCTACATTGTGGACAGGGGTCGATCTCTCGCCCCGCTCCTCGGCATTGTGGACAAGCCGATTGCATCACCAAAAAACCCCTTTGTATGCCCACTTGCCCGGAACCTTGACATCTGGCACATGTCCTTGGTGTTGTCCCCACTTTGATGCCCGAGGCGCTACAGTGCTGACAGGGGAGATGGGTTTCAATAAGTTTCTCGTCTTCAAGTCCCGTATGGGCATCTTCCAGACTTATCGTGACCCGAAGAGCTAGGTCCTCACCTCTCTGTGCTTCGCTCCGGGTTCTTCCCCTCCCCCCACCCATCCCAAAGAGGCTTTCCATAATATCGTCAAGCCCAAGATTGGAAAAGATGGACTCAAAATCAGAGATATTCACTCCCTCTGCCTGAGCAGGACCTCCTGGTTGGAACGCAGCCATCCCATGACGGTCGTAAAGTTCTCTCTTCTTTGGGTCAGAGAGTATCTGATACGCTTGACTGATGCTCTTGAACCTCCGTTCCGCATCGGCATCACCAGGGTTTACATCAGGATGGTGCTTCCGTGCCCCTTTCCGATAGGCGCGCTTTATCTCCTTTTCGTTTGCCTCTTTGGATAGCCCTAGACGCTCGTAAAGATCATCACTATCGTAGGGAGACATTCTCTAGCCACCCGCCTCAACCATCGCCGCACGAATCAGAATACCATCCAAGAGGAATCCTCTTCGCAAGACTCTCTTCACCCTTTCCCCCGCCCCTTGGACGACTTCATGAACCGATGGATTCAACGAGGAACCCACTCCTTCAACCTCTTCTGCCCCCATACTTATTAGCGCTTTGAGAAGCCCATCCCGAACCATACCTAATCCACTATCCTCGTGACTCATCGCCATATCTAGAGCGTCAATGCCATCGAGAATCGCCAGAGCACCCAAGCGTTTGCCACCTGCTTCTCCATCCTTTCGTGCTCGGTTCACACGATGGCGTAAGCTCTCCGACTCGTTCTGTGCCTGAATCAGCCTCCTTTCGGTCTTGCGTGCCAGATTGATTGCCCAATGAAGGCTAGGGTCATTCCGTGCTCGTTCCTTCCACGACTCTAGAAGTACTTGTGGGTAACGGGGCACCTAACCCTCCTCGTCACCCTTGACAGGAGGGTCGGGATCAGGGACCTCGGTGTCCTCCCCTTCGATAATCTCGTCCCCCTCCGGAACCGAGCCGTCATCGGCTTCAGCGCTCTCACTAGCTTCTGCCTCGTAGATCGCTTGACCAATCTTCATACTCTCTTCGGTCAAGTTCTCTAGCGCTTTCTTCTTCTCTTTAGGATCATCTCCCTCAAGCGCTTCTTTCGCTTTGGCCAACGCGTCATTCACTGCACTCTTTGCGTCTTCAGGGACTTTCTCTTCGTTCTCAGAAAGGACCTTTTCCACTTGGTAGATCGTTGAATCTAAGTTGTTGTGGGTCTCTGCGGATTCCCGTCTTTTCTTGTCCTCTTCGGCGTGAGCTTCTGCTTCGGCTTTCTTCTTTTCAACCTCTTCCTTAGATAGGGATGTCGTCGCTGTAATCTTGATTTCTTGCTTTTTACCCGTTTTCTTGTCCGCTGCAGAGACATTCAGTATGCCATTCGCATCGATCTTGAACGAGACCTCGATTTGAGGCATCCCGCGAGGTGCAGGGGGAATCCCCATCAGGGAGAACTTACCCAAAGTGGTATTATCAACCGCCATATCTCTCTCGCCTTGGAGCACATGGACATCGACCTGGGGCTGGTTATTCGCTGCAGTACTAAACATTTCGGTGTGCTCGGTGGGAATGGAACTGTTTCGTTTGATCATGACCGTCCGAATCCCCCCCATCGTCTCGATGCCCAAAGTTAGGGGCGTTACATCAACCAGGACGATATCTCTATCTAAGTCGTTAGAGAGGATGCCCCCTTGAATCGCTGCACCCTCGGCAACGACTTCATCGGGGTTGACGGTCTTTTGGGGAGCTTGACCAAAGAGTCTTTCTACGATCTCCCTCACCCGAGGAATCCGTGTGCTTCCCCCGACAAGAATAACCTTGTCAATATCTTTCTTGTCTAGATTGGCATCCTTGATCGCTTCCTTGCAGGGGACGACCAGTCGATCCAATACCGAATCGGCAATCTTCTCAAACTGCGCCTTGTTCAAGCTCTTTTGTAGGTGAAGAGGCTTGTTGTCTTCTCCTTGAGCAAGGTAGGGGAGTGCAATATCAGCCTTGTTCGTCGTAGAGAGTTCCATTTTTGCCTTTTCGGATGCCTCTAATATGCGGGCCCAAGCAGCCTTGTCTTCTCGCAAATCAACGTTGTGATCCCGAACAAAACTGTCGTTAAGCCAATCAGCAACAAGGTCGTCAATATCCTTTCCACCCAAATGGGTATCACCGTTCGTTGATACGACCTCAAAGAGACCCTCGCTCACTTCCAAGATGGTGATGTCGAAAGTTCCTCCTCCAAAGTCAAAGACAGCAATCGTCTCTTCTTCGCTCTTTTCAAATCCATAGGAGAGTGCAGCTGCCGTCGGTTCGTTCACAATGCGCTCCACCGAAAAACCAGCGATCTCACCCGCCTCCTTTGTCGCTGTTCGCTGGGCATCGTTGAAATAAGCGGGGACTGTAATAACAGCACGAGAAACAGGATGTCCCAAGTATTCTTCAGCATCTCTCTTTAGTTTCATCAGAATGCGTGCAGCAATCTCTTGGGGCGTCAAGTCACGTCCCTCTACATGAGCACGCCAATCTGTCCCCATCTCTCTCTTTACATGGGCGAATGTCTTTTCTGGATTCGTGACCATCGCTCTGCGAGCAGGCTCACCCACCAAGACCTCTCCATCCGCACCTGCCACATAACTCACGACCGATGGCGTCGTACGCCCACCCTCGCTGTTATGGATGATTTCAGGGACACCCCCCGAAACGACCGCTATGACGGAATTCGTCGTACCCAAGTCAATCCCAACTATCTTTCCTTCAGACATTTTCTCTCTTTCCTCCTTTTTCTTCTGCCCCTTGAGGCTGATTGGTGATTCTACTAAGCCAACGCTCTATATGTCAAATCACTTGCGTGCCTGTCTATCAAGGTAACCGCTTCTACCTCTGAACCCAATTCAGCTTCATGTAAGGTAAACTCCCACTGTATGGAGCGTCGCTTTGCCGTTATCCTCTTCCTCTTGGTCGCTGTTTGGGGTTCGTGGGCGTGGACCCCGCCCCACCACCCTTCCCCCTATTCCCCCCCTAGGGATTCCCCATCCCCTCCTCTTCGAGCTCCTTTTCAGCTAAGAGTCGTAGTCCCTGAAGGGAGTGATTATTGGATGGTTAGAGACCGACAGAAGTTATGGGACAGAAAAGTTCTCTCGGAGAAGTCGTTCGTTGTTGAGGCACGCGAGTGGGTGGGTATTCGATGGAAGGGGGATGGGGAGCTTCTCATTTCTTGGCGCATGGGAGGCGGAGATTGGCACCTCTTAGACACCCCTGGGAATGCCCTCTCGTTGTCTCTATTCAGGGCAGGTAATAGAATCCTACTTTTCCCTTCACAAAAGGGAACAACAATGGAGTCTATTGAACCATGAGATATTTATTCCTTCTTTTCCTATTTGCACCCCAAACACTTTTCGCCGTTGATGTAGGAGAAGTCCATTTTCCGGATGCAACCAATCTGGAGCCCTATTGGCTCCAAGCGACTTTTGGCATTATGCCCAACGACCCCTTTTCTACCACTGCCGTTGAGCAGGGATTGGATCGCCTTTATGCCACGGGGTTCTTTGCCGAGCGCCCCACAGCCCAAACTGAAGCGAACGAAGGAAAAGCGATTATCAGTATTCGGTTCCGCGAATGGCCCGTCCTTGAATCTATCGTCTTAGATGGCGCGACTTGGGTGGACCCTCAAACCCTCCTTGATGCCCTTACCCTCCAAGAGGGAGAGATGATGAATACGAAAGAGATCGTTGCTTCTTGGGCGATTATCCGAGACCTTTATAGTGATGCAGGCTACCCTTGGATCTATCCTGCCGGAGAGAGTCTAGACCCCAAAACCCGAACCCTCACTCTTTCGGTGGGACAGCCTGTCTTGGGAACGATCCGGTTTGAGGGACTGAACCGAACAGATGCATCAGCCCTCAAGCGCTTTCTTTGGATGGAGCAAGGTGACGCATTGGAGTTGGACGCGATCCTCTTAGATGCGAGAGACCTGTTCCGAACAGGCATTTTCTTGACGTTCCCCGAACCCCGCCCCCCACCCCCCTCCAACCCCCATGCGGATATGTCCATCTGTGGTTTGGTTTGCCCTTTTCACGAGAACAGCCAACCGGGGAGGTTTCTCTTTGTCGTTTGGTTTGGGGTTCCTTCATGGTTT
>JACNFQ010000093.1 GCA_014384545.1 bacterium
GAAAGCATTGCCGAAATTGGGCAAAGACCCCATCGAAATAGCTAATGGGACTTTGGGAGCACTCTTAGATGGCGAACAAGGAATGTGTTCAGGAAGATCCTTTTGGATCGATTTCCGAACAGTTCTGTCGGTATCAAAGGGGGATGATGGAATTGTCTTACATCTAGTAGCTCCACAAATCGAATATGAGTACGAACCCAATGTTGATGGTTTTAGTATTTCTGAGAAGATCGAGTTTGTCACCGCCCCAATGGAAGAGATACCAATAAACTTCTACGAACTGGAAGCATTCTGGTGGCTACAAAAAAGAGAGAATTCTCTTGGTGAATACACAACCAAGGGGTTGGGAGGCTGCAACTGCAAAAAAGTCAATCCTGCAAGAAGTTCAAAGGATTCCTGTCCCGTTATGCGGGTAAGTCATTATGGTGAAGACCCCCAAATCTTGCTTGAAGAGGGACCACTCGAAGCTGTGGCATCTGCTGCCGAGATTGGCGACCTGGATGGTGTGTGCAACTTATTGGCGACTTGGGTGAACTTCATAAGGCCCTGTATGGAAATTGGAATCAAGGATACCAGTTCTGATATGTATATCGTCACTGCCTATATTGAGGCTTTTCAGGTGGGGGGAGACGAAATATGGGAAGAAACCGAACCTGCTAGTTGTAGTGTGCTGGTAAAAAAGAGTCCCACAAGTTGGGCTTGGACGCTAGAGATTCGTGCATCTGCAGAATGGAGAGTGTTCACAGGCGAGGATGGTCTGGATCTTGATTGTTTTGGGAATTACTTTGACCTCTCCAAAGAGATTAGGATTGAAAGTAACACCCTAGGCAAGGAGGTCAGTGATGCCTTGTCCAACTTGCTAGAAAAAGCTTCTTCAACCCAATTTGACAGTGGTGCGGATCAACTTTGGCTACAGGCATTCTCAAAACTGAAGTTGGTGAAAAAAGCAAGGAATGGTTGACTTAGATAGGCGGGTTTTGCGTTTAGAGAGGCAAGGGCATCTGAATCGTGTTCAAATCGCCAGTAACAGAATATGAACACAACAGTAGAATTGACTTGACCAAATGAATACAATCGACTATGTGCATGTCAAAGGGAGCAGAGTCGTTATTGTGAAGCAGGTGTATTGGATTAGAGAGGATTTGGTAGCAACTCAAGGGCTTTTTGGTGGACGCTATGCCAGGTAACGAGCCACAAGTAGTGAAGTTCTTGGTGGCTGGGATCGGAACACTTGAGTTGCCCCTTTTGGGAAGAGTGAGAACTGTAGGAATTCCTGGCAAGGAAACAGGAGAAATCTTGTTGCTCAAGTCCATTGATGAAGTTGATTCTTCAATGAGTCACAATGCACACAAAAAAGCTGATGTGTACATCAATGGTATTTTGGGGCACCTAGAAGACGCTAAGAGAATTAGATAGGTTTAGGTTGTGGGGAATAAAGGGGTATGAGGGTTGGGGTTTCGCCGAGTTTCAATAGGAATTACGACAGAGGTATCGATGGGAATCCCGGGGCAAGAGAATGGGCGCTTTTGTTGGGCAGGGCATTGGTGGAATCGTTATGGGATGCCGGACACCAACCCCTCTTACTTAAGCCTGGAGACGCTACAGTTTCATATAGATTGCGTGTGGCGACCGCAGAGGCGCTAGGTTGCGACTTCCTCCTTAGCATCCGTCCCACCCACGACCCCGACGCCCCGCGAGGGGCTAGCGCCTTAGTGGGGCCTGCGGGGGATGAGGAAGTCGCTAAGTTATTGAACAACCTTGGTGCCCGAGCGCTTGGCGTGCCCGTAGGCGTGACCACAGTTGGGGGGAATAGTGAACTAGATTCTGAATCGATTCCCAGTATTCAATTGCAACCTGCGAATCTAGCCCACCCCGAAGATGCCCTGATTGCCCGCCAACCAGAAACTGCAGGGCGTTGGGCACGGGCGATTGTGGGGGGGATTGGTCCCGCTACCCTTCCTACCCCACCCTCCCCCTCTGGAATAGATTGGGAGGTGTGGATTGATGCCGAAAAAGTGGGTGTCGTTCCCGGCGTGTTGGAGGATGCTTCGCTGTGGGCACCCATGAGAGAGATTCTCCGTCATAGCGACCTAGAACTTTCTGGGTTAGAAAGCGTAGGTCGTCGTATCCTCCTCACCCGAAAGAGCCGTCCTTGGTGGAGTTTAGTCGGCGCTGGGGAGGGTTCAACGGGGGAGATTGAGCTTGCCCTCCATCTAGCCCCTAGCGGAGCCTTCGAGGATGGGGTCTTTAGTTTTAGGGGGGAGGGAGGTGACGCACTTGCCTTGAGGGTTGAAGGTGGCAAAATAAGAGATGTCACCGTCACGATGGCTGGGGATGTAAGGGGTACCCGTCTCGTTCTTGACCTTGACGCAAACCTAGAAACCCAAGAACTTGCTGGTGAGATTTTGATCGTAAAGGGGCGGGTTGCTGTCAGTGCCATACTGACGCCTGGGATGGAAGAGGCGCGTGTCAGTTGGCGCGGCGAGCGGGGAAGTGTGGAAGCAGCTTGGGGATCAGGTGGTTGGGAACTGAAGGCGACATTCAGAGTCTAGGACCCTCCTTGAGGTCCCTCGCTGTCTTGCCCCTCCTAGCGCTTGTCGCCGACAAGTTGATGTCCAAAGAGGGCCGACGATGAGTCCCACTCATCTGGAGGATGCCGTTTCTGCTTACAACTCCATTGCCAACGAACTACAGGAGGCTTACGATGCATACGCGGTCGCCCTTACAGAATTCGCTGTAGAGTACAAGAAACAGATGGACTATCGGCGCGCGATAGATGCCGTGGATCCGGACGGCAGCCGAACCTCTGCCGAGCAGACGGCCATTGGGGTGTTGCTTGACTTGGCAAATGCGCAGTGGACTATCTTGGAAGGTCTTGCCCCTAGTGTGGACAGAGCCGTTGAGAATTTCACAGTCAAGTTGAGTCAAGTCCGAGTCGCTCTGGAATTGGTTGAGCAGGTTGATGAGGCTGATCGCTCCTACACGGCGTCTGATGTGGGGACTTGGTTTGAGTTCACTGCAGACAGTGAGATCAACTGGTGGAGGGAATACGGGAGCCAGGAAAACCCAGAATGGCCCGCAGCGCGGTTTCCAATCCTGGCTGTCATCGCAGGTCCGGGCCGTTTCGCCATCGGTCCCGACCTCTTGGTTGCGTGGGGGGTGGTTCTTCTCGTTATCGGCCTTGTGCTCCTTGTTGTTTGGTTGGCTTCAACGGTTGACAAGGGGGAAGAGATCAAGGAACGTGTCGCGGAGGACGCCACCGTTCTATGTGATCTGTGCAAGATCCTTGATGAGGGCGAAGACCTGCCTGAAGACCATCCCTTGCACGATTGTGCTATCGCATTCTGTGGCGGACCCGTAGTCTCCGGGATGGTGGATTGCGACGACTTGGCGAACACTCCAATTGACGACATTCACGATGGGCTGATACGGACATGTGAGATTTCCTCTGACAAAGCCCTTGCGGAACTGCTCGAGGTTTGGAGAAGCGGAATCACAGTGAAATACCATCCCGCTTTTGACCTCTCTTGAAAAGACGCCCCCTTGTCTGTTCGGGTTGGTCTTCGCGCGCACGGCATGGGATATGCCTCTTTGTTCTGCTGCTGGGAGTGGCTCGTTGCGATCGCGGCTCGGCAGAGGATGTTGAATTGGTCGCCGGGATCCAGGCGCGTAGGGGAGCTTGGTTGGAGCGTTTCCCCGGTGATGTCTTGGGGATCGTCGGGTCGGGCACAAGTGCGATTCTGGTCGACCGCGTGGGGGATGGGGAGGACTCCCCCTATGAGATGATGCTGGTCAGCGGAAAGGAAGTTCTACAACTTGGCGTCAATTATGGGGACACGATCATGGCAGGGTGTGTTCCCGTGGGGATCTTCAAATCAGACATGGTCGTTTGGCGGGGGGAGATGGAAACGATTGATTACTACCTTGATGGGGAAGTCCTTTGGAAAAGGCCCAAGGGAAGGTGGAGATTCTCACCCAAAGTACCGAACGGTCTTAAGGTCGTCCCGGTTTCCCTCAAAGGCGAAATGGCACTGTACTTCCCTTGGATGGTTCTCCAGGACGAAGAGGGTCCTCCACAGCGCTTGCTGGTGGTCGGCGGCGAAGTGGAGATTCTCGAGGCAGGCGAGGTCCTGGTCTTGACCCAAGGCGAGGCCAGGTTGGCGAAGGTGGATCTGACCCCTTTGCTCATCATCGAGATGGCCGGGGTTTGGGCCTATCTCTTTGACGGGGTTGTTGAATTCCGCGACGACGAAGGGAGACACCTAGGACAGTTCCGAGAAGTCCTGGGCGTTCAGGCAAGGCGTATGGGGACAGACGGTCAGAGGCTTTTTCTCACGAGTCGTTCCAGAACTTCTATTCCCCCAGTGGTCATTGGTCAAAAAGACCCCCTCTTGACCCCCATACCTCTCGACCATTTTCAGACTTGGGAAGAGGCCTGCGCAGCCGTAAATGTCGCCAATGGCAATGTCCCCTACACTCTTCCTTTTCCTTCCACAGGAACGGGGAAGCCGTAGGGTCGCATCCCAGACCCACCGGGTGCAATCCGGCGGTCCTCTGCGCGGTCCATCCCTTGGCGGGGATCAGGGTCGTTATGGTCGACCTAGACCCAGTGGTCAATCCGCATCCCCCCACCGAGGTCGAATAGAGCCCAGATGGGTTGGAGTTGAAAACGATATTCCGTACTCATCTTGATAGACTACCCATATGGGTGGGTTTCCTCTCTCCTTTTTGTTCGTAGATTCAAACCCACGCTCTGTTGTTCCCCAATCCAAGGAGACCGGGAAAATGGCGTTTAGAGAAGGGCGTGCTAAGTGGGGGTTTGAGAAGATAGAAGTGGATGGTGTGGATCCAAAGATATGGGAATGAACCGAATCACCCTGTTTTCCTTATGCTGCGTTGCCTTTGTCGCTGGCACCTTTGGGAATAGACATGTCTTGGTGATTGGGATTGATGGGGTACGACCCGATGCCCTACTGGCTGCACACACACCCCATTTAGATGGATTGATGGCGAATGGTGCTTGGTCCATAGATGCTTTTGCGGGGGGCGTATTGGGTACCGCTGGACAACAACAGACCTATTCGGGTCCTGGGTGGTCCAGTATCCTTACGGGCGTTTGGCGCGACCGCCATGGCGTGAACGAGAACAGTTTTACCGGGGCGGATTTTGAGAATGCTCCCCACTTTTTCTTGAGGATACGAGAATCCCACCCCCATGCCATCCTCGCTTCGGTCGTTACATGGGAGCCTATCCATACATATATTCTTGCTGGGGCAGATTTCGCCCTCCAAAAAGAAGGAGAGGATAACTGGGCTGTCGGTGAAACACGTCGGATTCTCTTAGAGGAGGAGCCCGATGTTCTCTTTACCTACTTAGGTGACCCCGACACCACAGGGCACGGCTATGGGTATTCTCTAGAGGTTCCCGAATACATCTCATCCTTAGAGAAAGCGGATGCCCAAGTGGGGGAGATGTTGGATGGGTTGAGAGCACGCCCTAACTATGAGGAGGAGGAATGGCTGGTCATCGTAACGACAGACCACGGTGGAATAGGGACGGGGCATGGGGGGCAAAGTGAGGACGAGCGAACGATCTTCTTTATCGCTGCGGGTGGAGAGAATGCACCGGGGATTCGTTCGCCAGGGCCCGGGCATAACAGTGTACCCCCTACGCTGTTTCGCCATTTGGGCGTTGCTGTGAATCCCGATTGGGGGTGGGATCCACCTTTCCCTTCTTCCCCACCCCACCCCTCTGTGGTGCCCGCCCCAGCAAACAATGACTGGACCCGCTCTTGGTGGAACGAACGCCACCGACAGAAAGTGACTTGGGCTCGTGATACCACTCCTCACACCCCCTTGGTTGGCGACCCCACCCCCCCCTTT
>JACNFQ010000056.1 GCA_014384545.1 bacterium
ATCCATCACCGAGGTAATCACACCCTTGATTTCGTACGGTTTACCCGGATCTAAAGGCACAATTTCTCCCAAAGCAGAATCTCGTCTTTCGGGGTCATCACCAGCTGCTCCAGTCCGTGGGGCAAGCTCCTTGTTGTTAGACGGAAGATACCCCAACAAATCTCGCACACATTTCAGGCACTGAACCTCGTTCTCGGACCGAAAATGAGCCACCCCGCTCTTCCCTGTATGGACGGATGCACCCCCCAAGTCTTCAAAGGAAATCTCTTCATGGAGAACCGTCTTGATGACATCAGGGCCCGTTAGGAACATATGGCTAGAGCCTGACACCATGAAGGTAAAATCCTGAAGCCCTGGTGAATAGACTGCCCCCCCTGCACAGGGACCCAAAATGACAGCAATTTGGGGAATAACCCCACTTGAAATCGTATTCTCTCTAAAGATTGATGCATACCCAGCCAAGGATTGAACACCTTCTTGAATCCGTGCTCCGCCCGAATCAAAAATGCCGACAATGGGTATGCCCAACGCACGTGCTTTCGCCATCAGTTTGAGGATTTTCTCTGCGTGCCGTTCACCCAAGCTCCCCCCCATGACCGTGAAGTCTTGAGAGTAGACAATCACGCGTCGCCCATTGATACGACCAGCACCCCCTACAAGCCCATCCCCTAGATGGTTTTTTGAGTCTCCAAACTTAGCCGGGGCAGATCCGACAAAGAGCCCCATCTCATGAAAAGAACCATCATCCAAGAGGACATCAAGCCTTTCGCGGGCTGTCAGTTTACCTTTCTTATGCTGCCGTTCAATGGCGTCAGCCCCCCCACCTTGGACAGCGGTATTCCTTAACTGTTGGAGTCTGTCTAACTTATCGTTTGTCATCCTGTAATCTCCATCAGTATTCCCCCCGTGCTTTTTGGATGAAAGAAAAGAGCCCCTTTTCCTTCAGCGCCATCCTGGCGCGTCTCTTCCAAGACGATTCCCCCCGCATCAACAATCTCTCTCTCCAAAGTAGAGGGGTCTTGACTCCGAAAAGCGAGATGGTGCATCCCTCCACCCCTTTTTTCAAGGAATTTAGATAGAGCTCCTTCCCCCGTGGGTTGTAGTAACTCCACGGGCAAGTCACCCACCTTGACTAGGGCGATTTCTGCATTTTCAGGGAGGTAGGTTTTTCGCCATTTCAGGCTTCCGCCTAAGCCATCGCACCAAAGCCTAATCGCTTCGTCTAGGTCTGCGACAACCACCCCCAAATGGGCAATTTCCATACCGTTGATTCTATCCCCTATCCCCCCATTGAGATATGAGGATAGAATCACGAGCCTGTGGCATTCCGGCGATTACGCATCCGGAAGAGGGCTCCACGCCCTAGTCGAATCCAGTCGATGCTGGTTGCCAACCGTGGGGAGATCGCTTTGCGTATCATCCGTGCAGGGTGGGAGTTGGGCATCCACTCTGTTCTAGCTGCTAGCGAAGCCGATATCGATTCTTTACCGGCACGCGTTGCTGACCAAGTCGTTTCCTTAGGGGGTGGAGGAGCTGGAGAAACGTATCTTTCACTTGAGAGGATCATTGAGGCAGCCAAGGAGAGCGAAGTTCAAGCGATTCATCCTGGCTATGGATTCTTGAGCGAAAATCCCACATTTTCTCGCCGTTGCGAAGAGGAAGATCTCATCTTTATCGGTCCTTCCGCGGATGCGATGGAAAAACTGGGCGATAAGGTATGGGCAAAGAAGAAAGCTGAAGAGCTGAAGATTCCTATCATTCCCGGTTCAAAGGATGTTGTCAAGGACGCAAGAGAGGCTTTTCAGATTGCCAAGCGCGTAGGCTACCCTGTTCTTATCAAGGCTGCAGCTGGTGGAGGTGGACGCGGCATGCGTGTCGTTCAACACCCGCGGGACTTGAAAAACGCTTTTCTTTCGGCCCAGCAAGAGGCAACCCTAGCGTTTGGTGATGATGCCTGTTTTCTTGAAAAATACCTTGCAAAACCACGCCATGTAGAGATCCAAATGATGGCGGATACCAGAGGACAAGTGAGACACCTCTTTGAGCGGGAATGTTCCATTCAGCGTCGTCATCAAAAACTCCTAGAAGAAGCGCCTTGTTTGAAGGTATCACACCTCTTGAGACGATCGATGATTCAAGCCTCGATTGGGTTGGTTCGAGCGGCGAAGTATTACGGGGTTTGTACGATGGAGTTTTTGGTGGACAGAAACCGTGCTTACTTTATTGAGTGTAATACGCGCGTTCAGGTTGAACATCCTGTAACTGAACAGATTACGGGTATTGATATCGTTCGGGCTGGTATCCGTATTGCAGGCAGGGAGAAGATTCCCTTTTCACAACACCAAGTCAAACGACAAGGACACGCTATTGAGTGCCGTATCAATGCCGAAGACCCTCGACGAGGATTTGCTCCCACTCCTGGTCGTGTTGAGGAGTTGATACTCCCTGCCGGACCGGGCATCAGGGTAGATACTCATCTCTGCCCTGGATATACTGTTCCCGATCTTTATGATTCATTGGTCGCCAAGGTAATCGCTTTTGGGCGTACACGAAAAGAAGCGATCAATCGGATGGAAAGAGCTCTTCGAGAAATGGTGATTCGAGGCTTTCCAACGACACTTCCTTTTCATCGTAGGCTCTTAGCCCACCAGACCTTTAGACGGGGAAAGAGTTGGACACGATTTGTAGAGCAACAAGGATCTCGATTGACCGAACCTGATGATTTGGAGTCCGAGAGGGGATTGATGGCAGCAGCACTTCTCTTAGCAGATGAAGAAGACCATCCCCCCGTGGGCAAACCGATTCCTGAAGACCAAGGCGCCTCTTGGGCACTGGGTGGCACGCCCGAACAACAGGATGCCCCGTGGAACTAAAGATACGGGACGAATCGGGGTGTGTCCATACTTTGGAGGTGGATACTGTTTCCAAGACAGTCTCTTTGAATGGGGCTGAGTCGATTCCCTACCAAATCATTCGGGGGTCAGAGGGCATAGAGGCGGTTCGTTTGGACCACCGCAGATTACCTGTGGAGTTTTCAAGGGATGGAATTCGACTTTCACTTCTGTTGGATGGGGTCTCTCACGCCTTGGAACGCGAAACGACATACGCTTTCTTGCAGCGAGCTAAGGAGGGGCCTCAACAGGGGCGAATCGAACTGCGCTCGCCCATTCCTGGGATTATTTCCGCCGTTGAGGTCACCAAAGGCGAGAAGGTCAAAAAGGGAGATGTCCTCGTTGTTCTACAAGCGATGAAGATGGAGAATGAGATCTCCTCCCCAGCCAGCGGCGTCGTCAGCGAACTGCTCGTTGTTGAGGGAGAGAAAGTGGCGATTGACCACATTCTCCTTATCATCAAAGCGTAACTCTTGCCCATTCAACATTTCTAGACCGGGTCGAATGCCTTCTATCTGTGTGGGATAATAGCCTCATTGCCGGAGTGGCGGAATGGTAGACGCGCTTGCCTCAAAAGCAAGTGTCCTTTTGGGCGTGTGGGTTCGAGTCCCACCTCCGGCACAGCAAGGTGGATCAACCTCGTTGATAGTCGATAACACCCACGAGTAAGGCGATTGAAGGGAACGATTGAATTAATTATCTGGGGGCGTAGAGATTGATGCCCCCAAAACGATCTCCAAGGCACAGCCTTGGTGGTGTTTGGAGGGGGCATTACTTGGTCTGAAGGACGCCCCCTAGGCTATTGAGGGGTTTGTGTGAAAACCACCTGCCTATCTGTTATCCTTACCCTTATGAAACTTCGGAGGTTTATCATGAACAAACAGTCCATTCTTACCCTTGTATTCTTAGCCCTTGCATCCGGTTGTATCCCTGTCAAGGAAAAAGAGACGCTTCAATCTGTATCTGCAAACAGTGCATCCACCCCCGTTTCTAGTGTGGCGTGTCCCATTCTGATTGGTGTTGCTGGTCCACGCACGGGACCTCAGGCTAAGAGTGGGATGGATTTGGATCTTGGCACCCAAATGGCTGTTGCCGAATGGAACGAAAAAGGGGGCGCCTTGGGATGCCAAGTCGAGCGCATCATGAAGGATGACCGTAGTGAAGAGACAGAGGCTAGAAGTGTCGCTCAATCTCTTATTTCTGACGGTGTTGTCGGGGTGGTTGGTCATTTCAACTCGGGTGTAACCTACCCCGCAAGTGAAGCGTATGCAGAGGCTTTCATCCCCATGATTACACCAGCCAGTACCAACCCAAATATCACGGATAGGGCTCTAAGAGAGGGGTGGACAACCGTTTTTCGCCTCTGTGGACGAGACGATGACCAAGGTCCTGTCGCCGCTAACTTTGCCCTAGAGAGAGGTATGAACCGTATCGCTATCTTCCACGACAAGACAGCGTATGGGGAGGGATTGGCTCAAGCGTTCCAAGACCAAGCCGCCTTGAATGGTGGGGAGATTGTCCACTTCACTGGGTTTGCCAAGGAAGATACAGACTTTAGACCTCACTTTACACCAATCTTGAATGAAGAGATCGATGTTGTCTTTTTCGGGGGCATCTTTAACCAAGCTGGTCCTATGGTTCGGCAGATGAGAGAGATGGGTATCACGGCGGCCTTTATGAGTGGTGATGGAACGATTTATCAAGAGTTTATTGACATGGCAGGCGAAGATGCCGAGGGGGCTTTGCTTACCTTCCCTAATGTTTACTCTTCCCAAGAAGCTCTCGCTTTTAAAGCGGACTACGAATCTCGTTTTTCTGATCAGGGTATCACCGAGGCAGGCCCCTACGCCATCTACTCCTATGTGGCAACGAATATGCTCCTTGATGCGATTGTGGCTGCGAACACAACTGAAGGTTTGGCGATGTCACGTGCTCTTCGCGCATTGACCCACTCAACACCTTTGGGCTCTGTTCAGTTTAATGAAAAAGGGGATGTTAACGAAAGTCTATATGTGATATGGGTGGTTAAGGATGGGGCATTCGTTCCTTGGGACGAATCCCACTAGAACCTGGCTGAAACTTCCCATCCCAAGAGCAGGGTTCAACTATTCCTGCAGGCCCTTGTCCCTCTTCTTCTTATAGGGGGGGGACTCACTTGGTGGGGTGCGTCCCATAACCTGTTGGGGACCCTTTCTCAAGCCGTCATCAATGGACTTACGCTGGGCATGGTGTATGCCCTGATCGCCTTGGGATACACAATGGTCTATGGTATCTTGGGCATGATCAACTTCGCCCATGGCGAGATCTATATGATTGGGGGATATGCGGGAGCGACTTTCCTTGGTCTATGGGGAGGTGGCCTTTCGGTTCCAATCGCCTTGGGTCTTGCTGTTCTATTCTCTATCCTTGTAAGTAGCCTCCATGGCGCAGGACTTGAGAGGTTCGCCTATCGCCCCCTACGAAATGCGCCTGCTTTGGCACCTTTGATTTCTGCGATTGGAATGAGCATCGCCCTCCAACAATATGTCTTTCTAACCCAAGGAACAACCCCCAAGCCCTTCCCTCAGTTTTTCCGACAAGACTTAGTTGCATACGAGGCAGGAATCAAGTTGTTTGGGGGAACCCTAAGTCCCCTCCAAGGGCTCATCATCATCATCAGTACTCTCTTGATGATAGGACTCTCTCTCTTTGTGAGACATTCAAAAATGGGAAAGGCGATGAGAGCAACCGCAGAAGACCGCCGTATGGCAGGCCTTGTAGGGATCGATATCAATCGCGTCATATTGACGACTTTTGTCATCGGTTCAGCATTAGCTGCAGTCGCCGGTGTGATGGTCAGTGCCTACATCTCAACGATTTTCTACCGCGATGGCTATCTGGCGGGGCTCAAAGCGTTTACGGCTGCGGTCTTTGGTGGCATTGGGAACATCCCTGGAGCGATGGTTGGGGGTGTTCTTTTGGGTCTGATTGAGGCATTAGGTGTTTGGGCTACAGGGGCTAGTGATTGGAAAGATGTCTTTTCCTTTGGCGTTCTCATCTTGGTCCTCCTTTTCAAGCCACGGGGGCTCTTGGGCGAAGTCGTCGCAGAAAAGGTATGAAGGTGTTTCCCTTGCTCAGAAAAAGTGCTCCCTTCCTCTTGCTGGGGGGCATGGTCATGCTCCCTCTTATTCTTGAGGGGACGATGGGGAAGGGATCCACGGCTTGGGTCGTCGCGATTCAAGAAATGATGCTTTTTGCCGTATTGGCTTTGGGGCTCAACATTACGGTGGGTCTATCTGGATTACTCGTTTTGGGACACGCCGCTTTTTGGGCGCTTGGTGCTTACACCTATGCTATCTTGACTGTCGTATTTGGTCTTTCGTTTTGGCTTGCTCTTCCCCTAGGAGCTCTCGTTGCTGCTTTGGCGGGGTTTCTCTTGGGTATGCCTACGATCCGCCTTCGGGGAGACTACCTTGCGATTGTGACCTTGGGATTTGGAGAAGTTATCCGCTATGTCCTCAAGAACTTCCAGTCTCTGACGGGTGGGGACCAAGGGATTCCTGGAATCGGGTTCAAGGATGGGAATCTACAGTGGGCAACGGGGTGGATACGGGAACCTGCTGCCCTCTCACTTCGCCGACACTTCTCAGCCCTTGATCTCTCTGGGGATTCTCTCCTTTCTAAGTCTGAAGCGATCTCCGGTGGTCTCAACCCCTCTCAACTCCAAGGAATTTTCTCGTCATTGGATACGAATCAGAATGGGTTGTCTGCCAAGGAACTCCTATCGGGCGAGTGGGGGTTTGGTTTTCTCTGCCCCTCTCAAGAAGCAGCGTGGCTCACGCTAGGACGTCCCCTTGAGATGTTCACCTGCAAGCCCTTTCTCCACAGCCCCCTCCACTGGTATCTACTTACCCTCCTTTTCCTTTCCTTGGCATTGCTCTTTTTCGTGCGGCTAAAAAAGAGTCGGTTGGGTCGTTCCCTCATCGCCTTGAGAGAAGATGAGATCGCTGCCAAGAGCATGGGTATCAACACCACCAAGGCAAAAATGATTGCATTTGCCCTCTCAGCAGCGTGGGCTGGTGCAGCAGGTGTTCTATTTGCAGCGCGAAATAACTTTATCAATCCCGAGTTCTTTAAGCTAGACAACTCAGTCTTGTTCTTGGCGATGGCTGTCTTGGGCGGTTTGGGAAGCGCGCGTGGTACTGTAGCAGGTGCCACGATTCTCTGGTTGGGACCTTTTCTTCTAAGGGAACAGTTTCCTCAGTTTCAGGAGTACAAGTGGTTGGCGATTGGTCTCTTGATGGCTTTGATGATGATTATCAGACCCCAAGGGATATTCGGTGCGAATACGGGCAAAACACGAGTCAAACTTCTTTCGTTATGGCAACGGCTGACCAAGGGGAGGATCTCTAGGTGACCATCCTCCTACAGACAGAGAATCTGACGAAGCGCTTTGGGGGGCTGATCGCCGTCAATAACGTAAATCTCGTTGTGCCTGAGGGGAAGATTACAGCGATTATTGGTCCCAATGGTGCGGGCAAAACGACCTTCTTCAACTGTCTCACAGGTATCAGCCCTGCCACTTCAGGTTCGGTCCATTGGAAAGGAGAAGAGACGACTCAGTCTGTCCCCCATGTGATGGCTAGGAATGGCATGGCAAGGACTTTCCAGAACATTCGTCTTTTTGATGAAATGACCTGTGTAGAAAATGTGATGGTAGGGGGTCATTGCCGAACATCCTCAACCCTTTGGGGGGCCACTTTTCTAACGCAAGCTACAAGACTTGAAGAGAAGGCCGCCCGAGAAAAATCCCATGATCTACTGGCGTTTGTCGGGTTGGATTCTCTGGCGAACGAGCCGGCGCGCGGATTAGCCTATGGCAACCGAAGGAGGCTAGAGATTGCCCGTGCTTTGGCTGTGGAGCCCCAACTTCTCCTCTTAGACGAACCCGCTGCAGGGATGAACCCTAAAGAGACAGCAGACCTTGAGAAGGTCGTTGTAAGCATTCAGGAAAAGGGGATCACGGTTCTCCTCATCGAGCACCACATGAAATTCGTCATGAACATCTCCAACCATGTCGCCGTACTTGACTATGGAATCAAGATTGCCGAGGGAACACCTTCGGAAATCCAAACGAACCCCAAGGTGATAGAAGCGTATTTGGGAGCTGAAGCGATTACATGACCCCCAACTCTTCCACACCTTTGCTCCAGATCAGTGATCTCCACGTGCGTTATGGTCCCGTCCATGCGGTACGGGGCATCTCTTTAGATGTTTATCAAGGTGAAATCGTCACTGTAATTGGTGCTAATGGGGCGGGCAAGAGCAGCACACTCCTATCCATTGCTGGGGCAGAGAAACTGTCCTCAGGCTCCATCACTTTTCAAGGAATAGAGGTGGGCGGAAAGAAGAGTCCCTTTATGGTGTCTAGAGGGGTGAATCTCGTTCCCGAAGGGCGACATATCTTTTCCCGCTTGACCGTTGAAGAGAACTTAGAGATGGGTGCCTTTTCTCTCAAAGATCCGTCGCCTATTCCTGCACGAAAAGAACATGTCTTTGCTACCTTCCCCGTATTGGGCGAACGGAAAGACCAATTGGGAGGCACCTTATCTGGGGGCGAGCAACAGATGTTGGCAATGGGCAGGGCTCTTATGGTTGCTCCCAAACTCCTCCTCTTAGACGAACCCAGCTTGGGATTGGCTCCTTTGATTGTAAAGACGGTCTTTGAGACGATTATTGCTTTTCGTAAAGCAGGAACGACGATTCTCCTTGTAGAACAGAATGCGAATATGGCGTTGCGTCATGCTGACAGGGGGTATCTCCTTGAGAATGGAATGATTGTGGGCGAGGGAACCGGGAAAGAACTTCTCGTTGACCCCGCTGTAAGAGAAGCTTACTTAGGCGCATAATGACTCCATCCAAGAAGAACCTGCTCCTCTTGGATGGGATGAATCTCCTCTTTCGTGCCTATTACAGCCTTCCACCCACGATGACCGACCCCAAAGGGCGTCCCACAAACGCTCTTTTTGGATTCTTGAGGACCTTTATCGCTCTATCAGAAACCCATGATCCCACTCATGTCGCTGTCGCTCTTGATTCGAAAGGAAAAACTTGGCGAGACGAGGTTTACCCTGCCTACAAAGAAGGTCGGCAGGATACCCCCGAAGAACTCGTTGAACAGATTATTCGGTTTCGGTCATTCCTAGAAGGTCTCTCCATCTCACTTCTCCACGAAGAAGGACAAGAAGCAGACGACCTTTTAGCCTCGGCAGCCCATCAAGCAACCAAGGCGGGCATGAACGCCCTTGTCGTGAGCGGTGACAAAGACTTGCTCCAAGTTCTTGCGAAGGGCGTTACCTTACTAAAACCAGGTCGTTCCATTCGGGAGATTGCCCCTGTAACAGCTGGGAGTATGGAGAACGAGTATGGTTTTCCTCCCCATCTCATCCCTGACTACAAGGGATTGGTGGGCGATAGTTCAGACAACCTTCCTGGGGTTCGAGGCATTGGGGACAAAACCGCCAGAAAACTCCTAGCTACCTATGGTGATATTGAGGGCATTTATTCTCATTTAGACGCCTTGCCCAAAGGACAGAGAGCTCGGCTTGAAGAGGGGCAAGATGCCGCCTACTTATTCCGAAAGTTAGCGACCCTAGATACAGAGCGACCTGTCGAACTTGATGCTTTGCTCCTACCTGACTTCCGTTCCAGTCTGGCAAAGAAAACCCTTGAGGAAGCGGGAATGACCTCTTTCTTGCCGGCTCCGATTTCTGAAGAGATATCCGTTGAGCGATGTAACGAAGAAGAGTTGGTCTTATTCTTCTCCACCCAGAACGATTGCCCTCTCTTTGTATTACCCAACGAAGGCTCTTATCTCGTCTTGAAAGGTGAGCGTTTCGTGAGCCCCCAAGAAGGCAACCTGCTTTCTCCCTCGCCCCCTCCTCTCCACGAACTGATTCCTCAAGGGGCGCGGATCATCGGTTTTGATTTGAAGAGAGTTGGCTTGTCGCGGAGACAGGACTTAGATTCCTTTGACATTAGGTTGGCGGCGTCCCTTCTCCAGTCGGATGGAGCGCCCTTGGGGGGTTTGTGGCGACGGTACTTGAACGAGAACCCTCCTCGGGATGCTCCATCTCGATTGGGGGGGCTAAAGCGATTAGCGATAGCCGTAGAAACTGCATTGAGAGAATCTGAGTTGTGGGAGACTCTTGGTGCCATTGAGAGCACCTTTGTTGCTCTTCTTGCCCAGATGGAAGAGTGGGGCATCTATGTAGATTCTGACATACTAGATAAACTAGATGTTCTCTTTTCTGAGCAACTCGCAGACCTCAGGTCACAGATGAAGGATGCCACCGATATCTCCTTTAACCCCAGTAGCCCTAAGCAGGTTGCAGAACTCCTTTTTGACCACTTAGAGATTCCTGAAAGTTCCAGTCGCTCTACAAAAAAGGAAGTGCTAGAAAGCCTCCTTTCAAGACACCCTATTATCCCGCTGATTCTCACCCACAGAAAGATATCAAAACTCCATGGCACTTATGTAAGACCCCTTGCCCGATTGAGAGATACTTCGGGACGCGTCCACCCCGTTTTTGATCCCTTGGGCACGGCAACAGGCAGGCTGGCTTGTCGTCACCCCAATCTACAGAATCTCCCTGTAAGAACGCAAGAGGGACGATTGATTCGTACGGCGTTCTGTGCCCCTGCGGGAAAACGACTTCTTTCTTTAGATTATTCGCAGATTGACCTCCGTGTCTTGGCTCATCTCTCCCAAGACCCTTCTCTCCTAGAAGCGTTCCGTACGGGTAAGGATATCCACACAGCAACAGCATCTCTTCTCTTTGAGAAAGAAGAAGACCAACTATCTAGTCAGGATCGCAACCGAGCCAAGATGATCAACTTTGGCATCATTTACGGGATGGGACCTGCCCGTTTGTCTAAGGAGTTAGAGATACCCATCGTGGAGGCGAAGAGAGAGATTGAGGCTTATTTCAGTAGGTTCTCCCATATCAAGGTGTGGATGGACGGGGTGATTAGAGAAGGAATGAAGAGAGGGTATGTAGAGACCTTTGCGGGGCGTAGAAGGCTCATGCCCGACTTGACAAGTAAGAACAACCCCTTGCGCTCTGCAGCCCAACGGCAAGCGATAAACACGCCTGTACAGGGGGGGAGTGCTGAGATAATCAAGCGGGCGATGCTTAGGTTGGCGCCTCACTTGACAGAAACACGCCTCTTACTCCTCCAAATCCATGACGAACTCTTACTTGAAGTGGCTGAAGATGATTGTAACGAAGCAGCTGATGCCGCTAAGAGAGCGATGGAAGGAGCCGTTGACTGGGAAGTCCCCCTAGTTGTGCACGCAAGAATCGGGAGTAACTTTGGAGAAATGGAACCCCTTGATTCTTGAATCCTTGACCTCATACAGCCCTCCCTCCCAATATCATTAGAATAGTCCACCCAAGCGGGGATTGATGGACAACAAGGAATCTGAAGTGACTGACCCAACTGAACCGAATGAAATCCAGCCCATAGAGGCTAAAGAAGAGAGAATCCTCCCGACTGAATCTGGGGGTGAGGAAAAGGGGCAAGAAGAGCCTTCACTAGATATGGACGAGATGATTCCTGAACAAGCCAAAGTAGGCTGCCGCGTCATGGGCCGAATTGCCTTGGCTAGAGAAGATGGATACCTAGTGAGTATCGGAATGAAAACAGATGCTTGGCTACCTGGACGGGATGCTGGTGTGGGTGGGCAAGACCTAAAACAAGGTGATTCTCTTGAGGTGATTTTGGTCAAATCAGATGACCGAAAAGGAGATTACATCGTTAGTCGCCGTCGCCTTGAGGAGACTGAAGCTTGGAAAAGAGCTTTGGTTGCTTACGAATCTAAAGAGCCTTTGGACTGCCGTGTGACCCAATCAACGAAGGGTGGAATCCGAGTTGACGTGGGCGGATTGGAAGGGTTCATTCCTGGCTCATTGATTGATGATCGGGGTGGGTTTACCAATCTCCAATCCCTTGTGGGTAAGTCGTTCCGGGCGCTCGTTATTGAAGCAGAAGAAGACCGCAGAGGAAAGAACCTTATTCTTTCTAGAAAGGCGTGGCTAAGGCGACAACAAGCACTTCGTTTTGACCGATTTGCCAAGAACCATTCGGTAGGAAGTAAACTGGTCGCGGTCGTCTCTCGACTTATGACCAAGAAAAGAGAAAAACGCCCCTTTGCTGCTCTTCTTGATTGCGACGGAATGGAACTCTTCCTCCATGGGGAAGAGGTAGCTTGGGAGAAAGTTCCCTTGGACAAGGTTTTATCTCCCGGGCAGGAACTTGAAGTCGTTGTGATTCGATTAGATAACGACCAAGAACAGGTCTCTGTATCCATAAAGGCTACACTCCCAGATCCTTGGAAAGATCCTCGCCTCGAGAAGGGGGCTTGGTTAGATGCCACGATTACCTCTTTGACCAAGTTTGGTGTCTTTATGGATGTAGGACAAGGCATTCAGGGACTTGCTCATAAAAGCGAACTCTCTATGGATATAAAGGCACAACCAGGGAAGGTAGTAAAGAAAGGGCAACAAGTAAGGGCACGCGTTCTGGGGTGCGACCCCATTCGTCGCGAACTCTCACTTACCCTTCTTACTGAAGAGGAATCAAAGAAACCTCGTGGCGAGTCTTTTGGCGAGACCTTTGAAGGGGGCACCAACTTAGGGTCTCTCCTCCAAAACCTCCAGAAAAAGAAGGGGTGATTCTTGCGCTGACTGGTGCTTTGCACGCGGGCAAGTCAACCGTGGCAACGCTCCTCGTTGAAAGGGGTTTTTTTTCTTGGAGTGCCGATGACGTTGTCCATGATCTTCTAGGCAATGAGGGAACTGTTCAAGAGAGCGTCATTCATGCATTTCCCGATGGTGTGGTTGAAGGTGTTCCTTGTAGAGAGTTGTTGGCAAAGGCGGTATTTAGGAATGCCCAAGATAGAGAACGATTAGAGGGGATTCTTCACCCTCCTCTAAAACGCCTCCTTCTTCTTGCACTTGAGGAGGGAAGGGATAGGGGAGGCAACTCTTTCTTTGAGATTCCTTTATTGGTGGAATCTAGGATGGCTCCCCACTTTGATGCCGTTTTGACCGTTGAAGCCCCCCTCCATCTCCGACTCAATCGTGCCCTCTCTTTGGGGATGAATCAGGAGGAGTTTCTTCTTCGAGATAAGGCACAATCCTCCGTTGAGGAACGGATTGCCCTATCCGATGGCGTCATTACGAATGATTCAAGGTTGGAGGATCTCAACAAGAAACTCTCTGTTGCTCTAGCATCGTTATGAGCCCCTTCCATCTTGAGGCTCCTTTCAAGCCAGCTGGCGATCAGCCCAAGGCGATTGGTGAGCTCGTTGAGGGCTTTGATTCGGGCATCCAAGACCAAGTCTTGATGGGGGTAACAGGAAGTGGAAAGACCTTTACGGTCTCTTCCGTCATTCAATCCCTAGATATGCCTACGATTGTCCTGACCCACAACAAGACATTAGCCGCCCAACTCTTTGAAGAGTTCAAGGGGTTTTTTCCCCATGACAATGTGGGGTATTTTGTCTCCTATTACGACTACTACCAACCCGAAGCATACTTACCTCATCAAGACAAGTATATTGAAAAGGATGCACAGGTCAATGACGAAGTTGAGCGTTTGAGACACCACGCTGTTCGGTCGCTTTTGACGGGAAGAAACGCGATCATCGTTGCCACGGTTTCAGCGATCTACGGGCTGGGCTCGCCCCAAGACCATCGCAAGAGAATGGTATCCGTTGAGGTGGGAGATCAGTTATCTCCTTCCGAATGGGGTCGACGCTTGGTCTCCATGGGGTACGAATACGAAGAGGGAGCAATCAGACCAGGGACTTTTCAACGGAGGGGAGATGGGATGGATGTCCATCCTAGTGATAGTGAACAGATGGTTCGGATCGAGTTCTTTGGCGCAGAAGTAGATAGATTGGTGCTTCTAGATCCTCTGGAAAGAACACCCTTGGGGCATCCTCAGAGTTTCCTCTTCTTGCCTGCCACTCTCCATACGGTCAACGAAGAAGCGATGGAATCGGTACTGGACGATATCAAAGAGGAAATGGAGGTTCAGGAGAGGCGCTTTCTTACATCTAAGCGTTATCTTGAAGCAGAGAGAATCCGCAGGCGAACCCTTTATGACATTGCATCTCTAGAGAACTTTGGCACCGTGAAGGGAATTGAGAATTACTCTCGCCATTTCCAAGGTAGACGTGTTGGGGTCCCCCCACCTTGTCTCTTAGATTACTTTGAGGCACCTTTCCTGACAGTGATGGACGAAAGTCATGTCTCTGTGCCCCAGTTTCGAGGAATGGTTCGTGGGGATCGCAGCCGTAAAGAGACTTTGGTTGAACATGGCTTTCGCTTACCCAGTGCCTTGGACAATCGTCCCCTCACATTTGAAGAATTACGGGAGGCAACAGGGCCCACCCTCTTTCTTTCAGCAACTCCGGGGGATTGGGAACGAGCAGAGGCTGGGCGCATCGTTGAGCAGCTGATTCGCCCCACTTACCTCGTTGACCCCCATATTGAAGTAAGAACTCCAGAAGGACAGATGGAAGACCTTCTTCGTGAAATCAGTAAGGCACGTGAGAAAGACGAGCGTGTCTTGGTGATCGCCTTGACACAACGGATGGCTGAGGAGATAGCTTCCTTTCTCCAAGAGAAGAGGGTAAGGGCAGGGTGGATTCATGCTGAAGTAGAGACATTAGAACGAATCAAGACGATTCATCAGCTTAGAGCTGGCAGAATCGATGTCTTGGTGGGCATCAATCTCCTCAGAGAAGGCATCGACATGCCCGAGGTCTCCCTTGTCGCCATTCTGGATGCAGACAAGCAGGGTTTCTTGAGGAGCACCACAAGCTTAGTCCAGATAATGGGTCGAGCAGCTCGTCATGTTTCGGGGCGGGTGATTCTCTATGCTGAACAGATGAGTGACGGAATGAGAATGGCGATTGGAGAGACCCAACGCCGAAGGAAGATTCAATCCGCCTACAACGACACTCATGACATTACTCCCAAGAGTATCCTCAAACCACTTAGTACGAACCAACTCCTCTTGGTGGGCGAAGAGGCGATTATCCAAGCTAAGAATGTGGATGCTGGCAAGAAGGAACTAGCCAGACTTGAAAGAGAGATGCTCAATGCGAGTGACCAACTCGCATTTGAGTTGGCTGCTTCCTATAGAGACCGCATGGAAGCATTAGCGATTGAGATCGCAAAATGGTAGTCTTATCCATCTCCTAGACGAATCCGTTTCTAAGATGAAGAGCTCTATATTCGGACGAGGGTTGCACATTGAACTCCTAGAAAGAGTACTGCCTAGAGATTGAGCGTGGGTGAAGAAAAACCATCCAAACTAGATCTTCTCCGACACCGGTGCACCTGAAGTACCCAATGGCGGAAGCATCTCTACGCCCCTAATCGGGCACTCGTCACTGATCTATTGCGTTTGAGGAAGAGACTCTCCCCCACAGACCATCGCAGAGAGGCGCTCGTCGCCCCCCTACTTAGGGGCTAGTTGGGCTCATCGCCGCAGTTTTAGAGAGACTTGCCAAACGATCAACGCCACGATACCAAGCACCAAGGTGTTGGAATCCAATGCTCCGAAAAAACGATCAACAGCGGTGGGAGGAATAAAGAGTATCACAAGAGGGGCTATAATACCCTATTGCTCCGTAGGGAGTGGATAATGATCATGAAACAGGCAGTCGTTGAAACCGCAGGGACCCAAATGCTCCTTCGGGAAGGAGAGTCTGTCATTACAGATCTCCGAGAAGAAGGTGTGGGAATGGAGGTCATTTTGGATTCCGTTCTTCTTCTTGTGGATGGGGATACGGTCAAGGTTGGAAAACCCGTTGTGGCTGATGGGAAAGTAACCTGCAAAGTTGTTCGTCATTTCAAAGACAAGAAAATTCGTGTTCAGAAATTCAAACCAAAGAAGAACTACCGGAGGGTGATTGGTCATAGACAACGATACACCGAGCTTCGCGTGGTGAAGATAGAGGGCTAAAGATGGCGCATAAGACAGGACAGGGAAGCACCAAGAATGGACGTTCCACCATTGGAAAGCGATTGGGTGTGAAACGGGCAGATGGACAATGGGCCAAAGCGGGAGCGATTCTTGTTCGTCAACGTGGCAAAGGAATCCATCCAGGCACTCATGTGGGTATCGGCAAAGACTACACTCTCTTTGCGTTGGTAGATGGGCGCGTCTCTTACCGCCCAGCCCGCGGCGGGAAAACCGTCGCCATTGTCTCCCCTGAATAGTCCCCGTTCAAGATTCGTTGACTCCTGCTCCTTTGAGGCAAGTGGTGGTAAGGGGGGAGATGGTTTCCTTTCCTTCATGCGTCAAAAACATCGTGCCCGTATGGGGCCTGACGGAGGGGATGGTGGCAAGGGGGGCAATCTCATTTTCTTTGGGAACGCAGGACTGCCCGACCTTTTCTTACTCAAGAAACAAGGCAAAGCAATTGCTCCTGCTGGGGCTGGTGGGGGCAAGAAGAACTGCTCGGGAAAACGAGGTTCGGATTTGCGAGTAGGTCTACCTTTAGGTACACGGATAGAAACGGCTCATGGTCAGATTCTCGCTGATATCCTTGACAAGAACGACGAACTTGTTCTCAAAGGGGGAATGGGGGGGAAGGGGAATGCTAGGTTTGCCCACTCAAAGAATCGCTCTCCCCGAAAGACGACCCAAGGAAAATTGGGCGATCGTCACAACCTCTTGCTAAGACTTTTCTTACCGTGCAACACCCTCCTTCTTTCTAGGGGTTCTGAAGCGAGGAGTGCCCATACCTGTGTGACGGGGCGAACGCACCCCAACGAAATCACCAACCCCCTTCCTGGTGTTCTCGTAGACCCTGTTTGGGGACATGAGACCATTCTCCTCCTGCCCAAGATGGCAAACGGGGGTGGTTTGGGTGCGTCGTTTCTCCACCATGGTCATAGAGCAGAGAGAGTCGTTTGGGTTGGGACGGCTCCTCCCCCACCCCTTCAAGAGGAACTGGAAGTGAGATTTTCGGACAAGAGGCTCATTCATTGGGGGGAAGGAACTTGGAAGAAAGCCGAAAAGTGGGAAGCGGATGAGACTTGGAAACACCATGCCACCCTCTAGTCTCAACCCGCAAGACAAGTCCGCCTTGTATGGGGGTTCCTTTGACCCCTTTCATGAGGGACATCGTATCGTTATTGAAACGGCGCTAGAAGCAGGGTATGGTCCCATTTTTGTCTGTCCTGCAGCACAGGTTCCAGGAAAAGGTGAGACCATAGCATCGGGAAGAGACCGACTTGAGATGACCCGCCTAGGGACGGTGGGGCTAGAGAGGATTCAAGTTGATTCTTGGGAGATTACAGAAGGTGGTATCTCTTATTCCACCCAAACCTTGGACTACCTTAGAGAAGAGAAAAGGTGTGGGCATCTCTCTCTCCTCTTGGGAGGAGATGCTGCCACCACCCTTCCTCAATGGCGAGATGGAGAACAGATTCTGAAGACGACACCTGTTGTGATTGTCGCTCGTCCCGGATTTGATTTGCCCTCCTACAAACACTCGTTTTTGCCCTCTCCCCAGTTAGAGGTCAGCTCCCGTTCCATCCGAGAGAGCCTTGTGAAGGGCAAGACTCCCCCTCCCTCTTGGCTAAATCCCCTCGTTCTTGCCCACATTCGGGCTCGGGGGTTGTACACTAACTGATGACGGTTTTTCAGAAAGTGCTCAACCTCGCTATTTTGGGAGCACTCTTAGGGGGAACTCTCTTTCTTACCTTTTTCTCTAAACCCTTTCAACAGGAGAGGTCTGAGACGATTCTCATTGTGGGGCTAGATGATGCAGCTGGTTTGCCCGATACGATACTCTTAGTTGCGTTGCCCCCTCAAGGTGGTGCCCCTCGCGTCCTCTCTATTCCTCGAGACACCTTGATGGCGATGGGCACCACAGGGGCAGATCGAATCAACCATGCCTGGGCACGGGGTGGAGAAGCAGGATTGAAAGGTGTATTAGGGCGTTTGGCTGATATTGAGATTGACCGATACATCGTTATTAGCATGTCTGATCTCGTGGGGTTGGTGGATCGTTTGGGTGGTGTTCTTGTGGATGTGCCCACAGCAATGACCTACACCGATGAAGCGGGAGGGGTCAAGATTGACTTGGGGGCAGGACCCCAAACTCTGGATGGCGAGGGGGCGGTCGCTTTTGCACGATTTCGGGGGGATGCCTTGGGAGATATCGGTCGCGTCTCCCGCCAACAGATGTTGGGCCATGCACTCTTGGTCGCATTCAAGAATGCCACTCTACCAACCCAATGGAATGCAGCGCGGACTCTCTTGACTGATGCGAAGACAGATATCCAGTTTGAAGAAGCACTCGTTATGATTTTTCGCACACGGGGAGAGAGACCGCTCACTGAGATTCTTCCCGGCTGGTTTCACGAGTACGATCCCTATTGGCATCCGGACATGACAAAACTGAATCTTTGGCTTAGAGATGCACTGGGAGCGAATTCCCCATAATGGCAAAAAAAAGACCTCTCGCACCGTCGTTGCAGGACAAGGTTGCACGATTCCTCTTGGAGGAACTGGCAGAAGAGGTCGTTCTCTTTGAGGTCAAAGAAGGCCTATCTTGGACAGACGCTTTTGTACTGGCTACAGCTCAGAATCGCGTCCATTTGGGGACACTTAGGGCTAGTGTGAAGAAATGGGGAAAGACGGAAGGTCTCTTTGCCGTACCCGAAGGTCAATCCCCAGAAACAGAGTGGTCTTTGTTGGACCTAGGCTCCGTCGTCGTTCATCTCTTGACGCCAGCCGCAAGAGACCGATGGGATCTAGATGCGCTCTTTGCAGATTACCCTAAGGTAGCGTACAATGACTAGGATGTCTGGGGCAGTGGCGCAGCGGAAGCGCACTTGTATGGCATACAAGGGGTCGCGGGTTCGAATCCCGCCTGCTCCAGATTTGAGGTTTTTTGAGGTTAATTATGAATAAGAAACTTTACTTTTGGCTCGTCCCTGGAGCATTTTTGATGTTTTTGGGTATGCTACCTGGACAACCCGACATCGTCCATCTATCGTTCAACCCCCCCGTCGGCGGCGACCCCATGCGGTATGTTCTCAGGGCACAGTCTAGGGGAGAAGTTTGGGCTCATGACGACACCGCAAACGCTTCGGAGTTTACAGCGATTCAAGGTTTTACCCAAGCCATTCTTAGTGAAAACGTAGTGGGCGACGAGTTCGAAGTTTCGCGTTCTGTGCTACGCTTTGATGATTACTTTTATCAGAGGGAAGCGTTCGATGTATCCGGTGGTGGCGGCGTGGATGGAGATGGTGGAGAAGAAGGAGGGGGCGAAGGACTAGGTGGAGGAGAAGGGGGAGAGGGTGGAGGTCCTGGTGCAGGGCGTCCTCCAGGAGGTGGTGACGGTGGAGGTCCTGGTGCAGGGCGTCCTCCTTCTTCCAACGACCCCTTTGGTGGAGGTGCAGGAAGACCACCTGGTGGAGGTGGTGGTGGTGGAGCAACAGCACCCACCCCCAGTTCTGGTGAGTATGCCGATTTACTTGAGGGCGAACATACTTTGATTCGGAACCGCAACGGAGAAGTTTTGACCTCTATGGGGATTGACCTAGAGTTGATTAAGGACGAACGAGAACGAGGAAATGTTTCGTTGAGCCAGTTGATGGAGTATTTCCATATTCTTCGGTTCCCCAACAGCCGTGTGCGCTTGGGACAGACTTGGGTTGCACCTGTCTATCTTACGATTCCAGGTTTGAGAACGCTCCAACGGATTGATTTAGAGTTTCGGTTGCCGATTAGGGATTCAATGGCTGTTTCGGGGCAGTTTGGAGGAGGGAGAATGATGAATCTTCCCAACTTCAAGGCTTACCGCTTTTCACCTTCCTTAGTCGTTGATATATTTGGTCATTCTGCTTTTGAGGGAGATGAAGAAGATGTAGATGGTGATTGGCGCACAAAGCGTTCTTTTGAAGGAACGATGGATCTCCAGGGTCGGGTTTATATCAATTCGCTAACAGACGAGCTTTTGGACCTCCTTTTACAGATTCAGACAAATATGCGCGTCAACGAAGACCGTCTCCCGGAAAACGAAGCGTACCGGAGCAAGACAAGTCTCCGTGAGATCGTAAGCCACGGGATGTCCATCATGGTTTGTGAAGAGCGTGCGATGATGGGAACCACGAGTTTGGGTGGTGCTTCTTGCCCCATCGGACATAGTGATTCTGGTTTCTGATGGATAGCCCCATTCGAACTTCTCGCCCTACCAAAGGTGAAGGCACAAAGTGGGATTTGTACAACGGTGGCACCACACATAGAGTCGTTCTTTGCCCCACTTGCGACAAGGAGTATTCTTCTGCATTCAAGCACAATCGTCGTATGGCTCCTGTTTGTAGCGATTGTCTCTCTAAATAGATAAGAGTGATACCAACCCCTGCCCCCGTAGCTCAACCGGCAGAGCGACGGCCTTCTAAGCCGTAGGTTGCAGGTTCAAGTCCTGCCGGGGGTGCCCATCCCTCCTCGTTCCGTCAGTGATTAAGTTCTATTTCGTATGAGACTATCTGGGTGATAATCCCCCCCTATGTCAGGTATCCTCCAATCGATCCGTCAAGGCCCCCCTTGGCTACCGAGACTCTTAGTCGCCGTCGCCGCCTTCAACCTCTCTTTTGGAATCTTGTGGGTCGCCTACAACCTCTACCTCAAGGCATTGGGGTATGGGGAAGAACTCGCTGGATATGCCACTGCCGCTTCATCGATCGCTGCCCTTATCTTTGCTCTGCCCATCGGAAAACTGACCGATAAATGGGGGGCTGGTCCTGTCTTACTAGTGGGGCTTTATTTGATGAGTGTGGGGATTCTCCTCCGTGGTGTCGCCATGGTGCCCCTAACCGTTCTTGCCACAGCGTTCTTCTCGGGTGCCCTCTTTGAGCCTCTGCGCCATGTCGTTGATCCGCTCTTGGCACTGGGTGAAGAGAAGTCCGCCAATCGTCGGTTTGCATTCACCTTTGCCTTGGGAAGCACTTTCACAGCTTTGGGCACTTGGCTGGGGGGGCATCTTCCCGAGATTCTCTCCCCACATACTTCCTGGCTACCCGGTGGCTTGGAGGTAGGGGGGTACCAAGCGACTTTCCTCCTTGCTGGACTCGTCCTCCCCCTAGCAGCATGGATTGCCTCCCCCCTTATGGATGTCCACCATGGACAAGGTGCACGGAGCCAAAAAGAGAACCGCCTGGGGCTTCGTCAACTTCTGTCTAGAGATAATTGGGCTGTAGGAAAGTACTGGTTGACGATGCTCCCCATCGGGCTGGGTGCTGGACTTTCTGTCCCCTTCATGAATCTCTACCTACGCAACATCCATAACCTGACAGATGCCTCTGTGGGGAACGCCTTTTCTATTCAGCAGATTGTCTTGGTCTTTGCCTTTTTTCTAGGACCTTGGATCGCCAACAAGATAAGAGCGACGAGGGGCATTGTTTTGTTGGAAGTTCTCTCCCTTCCTTTCTTGGTCACATTGGCTTTTACAACTTCTCCCTTATGGGCTGTCGTCGCCTTTATCGCAAGGGGGGCTTTGATGAATGCTTCTATGCCGTTGGGCACCCGCCTATTGATGACTTTATCACCCCCCGGCTCGCGCGGGCTCTCTTCGGCTGTGGTGGGGATGATTTGGGGGTTGGGGTTTGCCGTTGGCCCCGCCTTGGGAGGGGGGTGGATTGAGAAGTCGGGATATGTAGGACCCTTTCTTCTGACAGCATCCCTTTATCTCATCTCTCTTATCTTGTTTTGCCTCTTTTTCTGGAATCTGAAAATGGCTGAAGAATCTGAACTTCCCTCTCCGAGTGAGACTATTCGGTAGTCGCTTCCCCCTCTCCATCCAAAGCGATACCCAAGGCAACCCACGGCAAAGTAGCACATTTCACGCGGACAGCGAACTTCGCTACGCCCGCCAGCGCCTCAACTTCTCCCAAGTCCTCCTTGGGCTCTTCCCCGCGAACGAGCGCTTTGACACTTTCGGCCCATGCGAGAGCCTCATCAACACGCTTGCCCTCAATCGCCTTGGTCAGCATGGACGCGCTAGCACAACAAATAGCACATCCCTCTCCCTCCCACCCCACCGCAACCAAGTCGTCTCCCTCTAATCGGATGGACAAGACCAAATCGTCGCCGCAGGAAGGGTTCTTCCCTTCCCCGATAACGTTCTCTCCTTTTACCCTCCCCTTGTTGCGGGGTGAACGGTAATGATCAAGAATCACCCTGCGGTAGAGGTTGTCAAGGCTCATAGAAGATACGCTCTAGCCCGATCCAATGCACCCAAGAATACCTCCACATCATCCTCATCGTTATATCCATAAAAACTCGCGCGCAGACTACTTTGGATTCCTAATCGCCTGTGGAGGGGCTTGGCACAATGGTGTCCTGCCCGCACGGCAACGCCCTCTTGGTCCATTAGGTGAGATAGGTCATGAGGATGGGCTGCCTCTACCCAAAATGAGACGACACCATGGGGCTCTCCTTTTGCCAGGAGGTGTACACCATCCCTTGCTTTGAGTCCATCAACAGCAAGGCGGGTCATTCCAGAGATATGGTCTTCCATCCCTTCATCTAAGAGTGCCCTCATGACATCAAGAGCAGCATGAAACCCCACCGCACCTGCTACATTCATCGTCCCTGCTTCAAATTTCGCTGGAATGGGTGCCCAATCGGCGTCACGATCCCGCACATCCAGAATCATCTCCCCCCCACCCATCCACGGTGGGGTCCCTTCCAAAAAGGTCTTGGTGCCAACCAAAGCACCAATCCCCATGGGCCCCATCATCTTATGTCCACTCAAGGCGAGCACATCGCAGCCCCATTCATCCCTATCGATCCGACGATGAGCGGCGGCTTGGGCTGCATCCACCACCGACAAGGCACCCGCAGTTCTCGCCATTTGGCAAACCCCTGATACGTCTTCGGGAGCACCCAAAACATTACCCTGTGCCGTGAAGGCAACGACTTTGGCACCTCTCTCCAACTCCCTCGCCAAGGCCTCTTTGTCGATAAGGTCATCCTCTCCAAGGGGGAGAAGAATCAGGTCTGCCCCTGCTCTTTTACACGCCATTTGCCAAGGGACAAGATTGCTATGGTGCTCACCCACCGTCACCAAAACTCTATCTCCTCTACCTAGGTTCTCCCCCCCCCAAGCCTGAGCAACGAGGTTGATGCCTTCTGTAGCACCTCGTACAAATATGACTTCCGTTTCATCTACCCCCACCCAAAATCCCAAAGATTTTCTTGCCCCTTCATAGAGCGTCGTTGCTTCTTCCGAAAGGGTGTGGAGACCTCTATGAACGTTCGCATTGCTTTCTTGATAAAAACCGGAGACAGCATGAATCACTTCAACCGGTTTTTGGGTCGTTGCAGCGTTGTCTAAGTAAACCAACCTCTTCCCGTCGCCCACTGTGCGCGAAAGGACAGGGAACCTATCCCTTAGGGAAACCCCCAAAGCCATACCCCTATCCTAAAACCGAGGTCAGTCTGCGCGCAAAAGCGTCCACAACCCAAGAACCCACAGCGGGAAAGTCATCAGCGATTTCGGCAAAGAATCCCTCTGCCAATAACCGGGATGCCTCTTCTTTTCCAATACCTCTGCTTGCTAGATAAAAAAGCGCCTTGGTCTCCAAGCGATGGACGGTAGCACCATGGGAGCATTTCACATCATTCGCTTCAATCTCTAGCCCGGGAATCGTCCCGATTTGAGCGTGAGGAGAAAAAGCTAAGTTTCGGTTCGTTTGGTAGGCATTGCTACGCTGGGCTTGGGGACGAATATTTATCATCCCTTGAAATTGGGTCTTGCCGCCCTCTCCTGCCCCCGCTTTGACGAGGAGATTACTAAGGGTATCTCCGACCACATGGTCTTGCCCAGTCTGAACCTCCATCTCCTGCCCTGCAGCAGGAAGAAGGATGCCATTGAGGATTGATTCGCCACCAGTACCCTCCATCCCTAATCGCCATTCGGTGCGCGTCTTTCCACCGCCCAACAAAGCAAATCCAGTCTGCAACCTACTCTCCTTTGCCACATGTGAGTCTAGGGCAATGCGTCCATCAATTCCTCTCCCTAACGCCTGAACGAAGGTATACCCAGCTCGTGCTCCCTCTGCCGACCGGAGGGTGATGATCCCGGAGAAAAAACCGTGACTATCTTCTGGACCTTCTAAGAGATGAACGAGTTGCCCAGAACCGTTTACCCCTACATCAAATCCGAGTTGGGTAGAGAGAGTCCCCCCTTGAGGAGAGACACTCTCTCTAACGATGAGAGGTTTCTCCAAGACCACATCGGGAGCAACGGATATTACGCTGTTCTTTCCACGGGCGATTGACCACTCAGCCCACCCCTCGCCGCCAGGCAACGAAGAGATACTTATCTTCCCATTCCCTTTTTCCAGAGAAGTTATCGATACACCATCAGGTAGGTTTTCGGAGATGATTTCTCCGTTATCAATCGTTACATTCTCTTCAACATCTGGGGCGATCGTGGGCGAACACCCCACTGAGGATGCCATTTCGCCTTCTGGGGGTTTTAGGAAGGGTGAGCGCCTCCATATCTCTTCTTTTCTGGTGGGCCAAATATAGGTCATCCCACCGAACCCTCCAGCTCCAGCTCTACCAACCTTTGGAACTCAACCGAATACTCCAACGGAAGCCTCTTTACGAGAGGTTCTAGGAACCCATTGACGATCATCTTCATCGCCTCAATCTCAGAGATGCCTCGGCTTTGGAGATAGAAAATCTGGTCTTCACTCACTTTAGAGACACTCGCCTCGTGGGCGATACTTGCAGAATCCGTTGCACTATCCATCACGGGATATGTATCGGTTCGGCTGCTTTCGTCTAGGAGCAAGGCGTCGCACTCTACTCGGGCACTTGCCCCCACAGCGTTCTTCGCCATCTTTATCATTCCTCGATAGGAAGAGCGTCCCGTCCCTTTGGAGATGCTCTTGCTCGTTACAATACTGGTCGTTCTTGGTGCCAAATGAATCATCTTGGCTCCGCTATCTTGGGTCTGCTCATCATTGGCAAACGCGATGCTTTGGACCTCCCCTCTCGCCCCCTCGCCCATCAGCATCACCCCGGGATACTTGATGGTGATTCGGCTACCCACATTGATATCCAGCCATGTTACGGTGGCATCCTTCATCGCCTTGGCCCGCTTCGTCACGAGGTTATAGATGTTCTTATACCAATTCTGAATGGTCTGGTAGTCGATACGTGCACCCTCTAAAGCGATCAGTTCCACCACCGCTGCGTGTAGAGAGGATGCCGCCCATTTTGGGGCCGAGCAACCTTCGTTGTAGACGACTTTAGCGCCCTTGTCGGCGATGATAAGCGTTCGTTCAAACTGCCCGAAAGATTTTTCATTGATGCGGAAATACGTTTGGAGAGGCGTCTCTACCGAAACACCAGGAGGAATGTAGATAAATGACCCCCCGCTCCAAACCGCTGTATTCAAAGCACTGAATTTGTTATCTGTTGCAGGGATAACGCTGCCCCAATATTCCCTCAACAATTCAGGGCACTCCTTAACGGCAGCATCCATTGTCAAGAAGATAACGCCTTGCTCTTCTAGGTCCTCTCTCAGTTTGTGATAAACCGCTTCGGATTCATATTGCGCTGTTGCCCCGGCAAGGAACTTCTGCTCTGCCTGAGGGATACCCAACTTGTCGAAAGTCGCTAGGATCTCTTCGGGCATATCTTCCCAATCATCTGATTCCCCTTCGGTACTTCGGATAAAGTAGGTGTAATCCTCAAAGTTGATTTCAGAAAGGTCTGGTCCCCAAGTGGGCATCGGCATCTTGACGAATGCTTCGTACGCTTTTAGGCGGATTTCCAACATCCAATCTGGTTCTTCTTTCAATGCGGAGATCTGGCGAACAACGTCTTCGGAGAGACCAATCCCCGTGGTGGCTAGGGGCTTGACATGGTCAAAATGACCAAATTCGTAGTCGTCAAACTCCGAGAAATCCTTACTAAGGGCACCGGTCTCGTTGTCGGGAGGCATACTCATGCCAAAACTCCCAAAGAGGGTCCGGTATATTCGCCATACCCCTTCTCTTCCAGTTCCAAGGCAAGTTCGGGTCCTCCAGTACGCACAATCTTCCCCTTATGGAGGACAGAAACGGTATCGGGTTTGATGAAGTTGAGGATGCGCTGGTAGTGGGTAATGATAAGGATACTCATCCCTTCGTCCCGCAGACGATTGACGCCCTTAGCAACGATACCGATGGCATCGATATCCAATCCGCTATCCGTTTCATCAAGGATGGCGAGTTTCGGTTTGAGGAGGAGCATCTGTAGGATTTCTGCGCGCTTCTTCTCTCCCCCAGAAAAGCCGTCGTTGACATACCGTTCGGCGAAGGTGGGGTCCATATCTAGGAATCTAAGTTCCTTTAGGAGGCGGCGATGGAACGAGAAGACATCCCCTGCTTCCTCTTCTCCCCGCACGGCACGAACAGCGCTATGGAGGAAGGGCTCCATCTTGAGACCGGGAACCGCTAGAGGGTATTGGAAAGCGAGAAAAAGCCCTGCTTGAGCGCGCTCGTCGGCATCCATTTCCAAGAGGTCCTCGCCATTTAGATGAGCACTGCCCCTAGTAGCCTCGTAAGAAGGATGACCTGCCAAGGTGTATGCAAGGGTAGATTTTCCTGATCCATTTGGTCCCATTACGGCATGTACCGAACCCTTCTTCACAGTGATATCTAGTCCACTTAGCACATCGCACCCTTCCACCGAAACGCGCAATCCATCAACGGTTAAAACTGACTGATCCATAACTTCCTCCTTTTGAGAATGATTCTCATTAGCCTATTCTACTCTCCATTTGCCATCTTCCTTAGTAAGAAGATCTCTCTTGCCACTTCCTTGAGTTTATGATGGTGGGATGGACGAAGAAGGGAATAAAGCTCCCAGCCAGCCAACCGCTCTGCACAAAGCGGTGGATTGGCTCTGCTGGGTTGCGCCCTTGGGGATGGCGCTGTGGGGCCAACGAGCCTGGGACACCATACCTAAGCCAGAAGGATGGCGAGGCGTTGCGGTTCACTTTGGACCAGATGGAGAAGCCGACAGGTGGTCGACCCAACCCTTTGAATCCGTCTGGTTGATGCCCATCACCATCCTCTTCGTGGTTGCGCTCCTTACTTACCTCCCTGCCGTTTCTGCTCTCCCGGAGAATGCCCGTGCTTCTCTTAGCGCCCTGAGGTGGCTAAAACTCCTCATGGTGGGCTGGTTGGGGTGGCTCCACGTGAGCATCCTCCAAAGCGGCACCTCTGGCTTGTCCGACTTGGGCGGACATCTCCTCCTTTGGCTAGGCGTTCTTTTTGGGGTGATGGGCTTTATCTTCCCGGGCATCAAGCGAAACGCTTTCGCTGGCATCCGTGTGCCTTGGACGCTTATGCATGAGGAGGTGTGGGAAGAGACCCACCGTCGTGCGGGGGGGGCTTGGAAGGGGCTAGGAATCGTTCTTATCCTGATGGACCTCCTTTGGGGAGGAAAAGAGGCTTTCGCGTGGGGTTTTGGTCTCATGATGGTCGTCGCCGTTCTCTGGACGGCACTCATCCTCCCCTTTTCGGTGTTCAAGCGTCTCCAACGCGAAGGCAAACTCTCCACCTAACGAGTCCTCACTCGCCTTTTGTGGGACGATACCCCCAAAAACGCCCCTTGAGGCTGTCTATCCCCACAGCGTGGATACGGAGACGAGAGCGCTGGGCGGGATCCTTCACCGCCAACCACCGTGCACCATTCTTCCAGATAGTGCTGGGGCGGGTCTCTCCTGTTCCGACATCGAAAAGATCTAAATAGGGATCTTCCCCGCCAATATCCACAAAGATACCCACATTGTCGCTGTAGACATAATAGAGGTCGGGGTTGGCGTGTTCTTCCCGCTGGTCGGTTCCTCCTAAGCCACATCCGGATTGCGGGAACCGGTAGGTGTCGTCCCCCCCGATATCGGCAAAGATGCTGACACTGCGAATATGGGCGCATCCTATGGAGATGAGTTCAGCACTGTACGCGTCATCCCCCCCCACATTCAGGAGGAGGGTTGCGACATAGTCCCACCCAAAGGAGAGCCCGGCACCCCCCCCAAACTGCGCTTCATCGGTATGGCTGCCCCACATAAGGTAGTTATCATTTCCACCGTAATCCACCATAGCGCCAATGGCATAGTGGGCGCCACTAGCCGTGGAAAAATAGACACTACTGTAGGTGTCGTTCCCCAAAGCGTCATAGATGAGACCTGTGCCATACCAATATCCGACGCCTTGAGCCCAGTTCCCTGCGAAGTAGCGGTCGTCCCCCTCTAAGTCTGCAAGGAACCCCAACCCCCCCGCCCAACTGTGGCCATCAGTTAGGTCGCCCCGTCTTCCGAACCCTGCACCCTGCCCGTTATTCCCCAAGATATGGTCACCGCTGTGGTAATCCCCTGCAAGCCCTGCCTTGGCAGACCACGGCTCCAAGCGGTAGTGGTCGTTCCCTGCTCCATCTACCAAGACCCCCACCCCAAAGGCATTCCCAGATGCTTGGCTGGTGGTGATGCCCGAATAGGTGTCGTTTCCCCGTCTGTCCACCACCATACCGATTCCAAACCAAGCCGAACCTTGTGCCTGATGGTTGGCGCTGTAGGCGTCGTCCCCCGCTAAATCAAAGAGAATGCCCGCCCCCGCTTGTCCAAACCCCTGACCCTGCTCGTCCATTTGGTAGTGGTCGTCCCCCCCTCCATCCCATAACACCCCCACCCCCCCTAACCCCGCACCAAAACCCGGGGAGGGGGTTGAGCGATCCGCATTGGAATGACCTTCATCACTTCCCCAAGTATCGTCCCCACCCAAATCGATTGCCAAGCTAATGGGCTGGGAGGGAGAGCCACTAGCCGCTTGGTCCCAATAACTGTCGCATCCCACCAAATCCATCTGGAGAAGCCCTGACGTGGCAATCCAAGTCTGCCCCTTTCCCTTCACCGTGGCGTTCTCTGGATCACACATTCTCCCTATTACGACGAGACCTATGGGTGTCTCCCAAACTAAGTCCTCTCCCGACCACTCCCTTTCTGTGATTGGGATCGCAAGAAGTGCCCGCCCCGCCCTATCAGCAGCGTTGGCGGCGATCTGCGTCCCCGTCATAAAGCTATGGAGATCCCAGTCCTTCATCAGGTCGTCAAACTGCGGGTAGTAAACCTGCCCATCCGATTGGGTCTCCTCCAAATCATGGACCGAGGCAACCGCCTCTCTGACCGAGTAGGGCACATTTCGAAAACTCCTCTCAACCCATTCGTGGGCGGCAGCCACGTCTAGGAGGAGGTTCCCTAGGATTTGCCTTGTAGCCCCATCCATCCCCTCCCATTGAGTGGGGTCAACCTCTGCGCCCAAACTCTCCAAAGCTGAGGAAAGCGGAGATTCAGAGGGGGCGATGTTTTCACAATAGGAACAATAGGACCAGTACGAACGAAACCCCGACACCAACCTATCTACGCCCAAGTGGTAAACGAGCATAGC
>JACNFQ010000095.1 GCA_014384545.1 bacterium
GGAGGACAGCCGTGGGATACCCCACCAAGTCAAGGGTTCTCCCTCCCCCCACCCGAACCAATCTGTAAAACTCTCTAAGTCCCATCCCCGAAACGACCGCTACAGCGATAAAAAGGAGAGGACCGCCACCAATGAGGATTCCTACAGACAAAGTACCAAGACCGATTCCATACAGAATCCGTAGAATGACTTCGTTATCAGACTTGACCATACCGCCTCGTCCTTTCTTGGAATTGGTCTACGATAGCTCCAAACTCACCCGCTGAGAAATCAGGCCAAAGTGTGGGCGAAAAGAAGAGCTCGGCGTAGGCAGCGTCCCACAGCAAGAAGTTTGAGAGCCTCATCTCACCCCCCGTTCTCAGGAGAAGGTCAACGGGTGGAAGGGCTTGGGTATCTAGTGCTTCTTTCAGCTCCTCTGCATCTACCTTTTTCCCACCTTGAATCAAGCGATTCACACCCCTCAAGATCTCAGCCTGTCCTGAATAATTGATGCAGATAGATAGATTGAGTTCCTTCCCCTTTGAGGTCGCCTTTTCAGCGGACGCAACTGTCTTCTGCAGGGCGAGAGGCAAGGGGGTAGGGTCTCCCACCATTCGGAAGGCAATACCCTCCTTGATAAGGATCGGCACCTCTCTTTGAAGAGATTGACGCATCAACTGAAACAACGCATTTCTTTCTGGTGCCGGTCGTCCCCAGTTCTCCGTGGAAAAAGCATAAAGTGTCAACCATCGAACACCCCTCCTCCCCGCCTCCCTAATGACCTCTTTTGTCGCTCGGGCACCACGGCGGTGCCCCTCTACTCGGGGCAAGCCCACTCCTTCTGCCCATCGCCCATTCCCGTCCATAATGACAGCGACATGAGAGGGAATCTCTCCCCGATTCTTCATGGATTCAGTCAGGGGCTCTTCAACGGACCCTGAGGGCGAAAGAAAGACCTCGCTCAGTTTCCTAGGATGGCTTCTGTCTTTTGTTGAAGAAGTTCTTCAATCTTCTCAAACCCTCTAGCCACCCGTTCCTCAATCAAATCCTCGCCTCTCTTGACGGCATCCTCTCCAATCTCACTTTCTAGGTCGTTAGCACCATCTCTGGCATCCCTTCTTTCGTGTCGAATCCGAATGCGCATCTCTTCGGCAATACCCCTAGCCATCTTGACCAACTCCTCTCTTCTCTCTCCAGACAGGGGAGGGACTGTCAAAAATAGTCTATCTCCCTTCAGTCCGACCGAAACGCCGAGGTTAGCTTTCATCAACGACCTCTCCACTTCTTTCCCGATCTTACCGTCAAAAAGGACGACAACGACTGTAAGGGCGTCTTGTAAGGCGAGGGTTCCCACTTCTCTCAACATAAAGGTCCCCTCCCAAGTGGGAACTTCTACTCTGATCTTCTCAAAGGACGCCGTTTGAGCCCGACCCGTCTGTATTTTTGCCAGCTCCCCCTCAAAGTAGTCGTGAACATCATCAATGCCCACCTCTAGCAACTCAAGAACATCGTCAAGACTCATGCAATCACCGTACCTACATTCTCACCTGCCATCGCCCTTTTCAAGGTATCAGGTCCATCCAACTTAAATACGAGAATCGGAATACCGTTTTCTCGACAAAGAGAGACGGCAGAGGCATCCATCACTCGATAGTCATTCATCAGGAAATCTCGTGGTGATACACGCTCCAGCAAACGTGACTCGGGGTTTTTCTTGGGATCCGCTGTATAAACTCCTTTTACAGAAGTCGCTTTGATCAGACTTGAGCAGTTCAGTTCAGCAGCCCGCAAGGCAGCAGCCGAATCCGTTGTAAAGTAAGGGTTTCCAGTCCCTCCAGCTAGGATGACGATGCGCCCTTTCTCAAGATGGCGAATCGCGCGACGCCTGATAAAAGGTTCAGCGATCTGTTGCATATCGATCGCCGTCATGACACGCGTATCCCTGCCCAGAGACTCAAGAAGTGACTGGAATACGAGTGCGTTCATTACCGTAGCAAGCATACCTGCACCATCGGCGGTAGGGCGGTCCACACCAAAAGAAGAAGCTTCAAATCCCCTGAGGAGGTTGCCCCCACCGATGACGAGAGCAAGTTCTCTCCCTTCAGCCGCATCAATCACCCATTTGGCCCGCTCCTTGATACCTTCAAAACCAAAGCCATTTCCCCCCTCTCCAGCGAAGAAACCGCCCGAGAGTTTTAGGAGGACCCTAAGGTTAGCCGACTGTGGTGTTCCCACCAGACTGTATAAAGACAAATCCTCTCACTTTGATATTCTCTTTGAGGCTTGCCACCTTCTCCTCAATTGCCTCGCGAACCCGCATCTTAGAATCGTTAATCCAAGGCTGGTCAAGGAGACAATATTCCTGACACCATTTCCGCATGCGACCTTCTGAAATCTTCGCCGCCACAGCTTCCGGTTTCCCTTCCTCAGCAGCTTGTTTCAAGAAAAAGGCCTCTTGCTCTTCAATCACTTCACTCGGGACAGAATCTAAATCCACATAGCTGGGTCTATAAGCGACAACCTGCTGTGCTAAATCATTAGCCAACTCAATGAACATCTCTGTGCGTGCCACAAAGTCTGTCTCACAAGCCAAATCCACCATAGAGCCTAGTTTGGGGTCTAAAGTGTGGACATACGCGCCTACACGCCCCTCTGTTGCAGATCGTGAACTCTTTTCTGAAGCGATCGCTTTTCCTTGAGAAGCGACCCATCGAATCGCCTGCTCAATATCTCCATCACTCTGTGCAATCGCTTTCTTACACAAACCCAGACCAGCCCCTGTCTTCTGGCGAACCGCCATAATCTCGTCCCGGTTCTTCATTCTTTATCATCCTCTAATGGAATCTCATCGGGTTCGGTCGGTTCCTCTTCCCCAGCCCCACTCTCCCTCAACCTCAATCCTTCAACGACGGCATCGGCAATCTTCCCAGCCAAAAGAGAGATGCTTCCTACAGCGTCGTCATTTCCAGGAATCCCCACAGTAACACCGTCGGGGTTACAGTTCGTATCAAGGATGCCAATGACGCCCACCCCACTAATCACAGCTTCATCAACTGCAATTCGATCGTGATGCACATCGGCTAAGAAGAGGAGGTCGGGTGGAGACTCTAGCTCCACAGCACCCCCCAACAATCTCTCCATGCGCCCAATCTTCGTGTCCCAAAGGGATTTCTCCCGTTTCGTCATATGTTTCGTTTTCTCTTCACTCCCCGACTTTAGGTGCTCTCTAAGAATCCCCAATCGTGGAGAGATTTCAGCCCAGTTGGTCAGAAACCCTCCTGGCCACCGCTGAATCATGTAGGGCATATTGCACCTCTCTGCACACTCTTGAATCGTCTCGCGTGCTTGGGTCTTTGTCCCCACAAAGAGGATGTTTCCCCCATTCTTGACCGTCTCAATCACCAAGTAAACAGCCTCTTCTACCCGAGGGATGGTCTGTTTTAGGTCAAGTATGTAGACACCCTTTCTCTTCTGAAAAACATACGGCTTCATCTTCGGGTTCCACATCGAAGCTGGGTGTCCAAAGTAAACCCCACACTCCAATAACTCCTTCCGCGTCACAGTTGGGGTTGTATCATCATTTCCATGTGTCATAAGCAAACGACTATTCTACATCCGTTTGATACCGTTCGCTCACACCTATAAACTAGTGCGCAATTGGTGGCCAATAACCTCGCGGTGAAAAGAGAGTGGAATGATCGGGTCGATGGCATACGACACAGGACGACAGCCCACCACTTTCCATGGGAAAGGCGACAGGGTTCTTCACATGTTCATCACTTTGCCCTACATGACAAGCGATACAGCCCACATTTTCCTCTTGGTAAGAAAGTTCGGCTATCTGCCATCCCGTTGTATGACATCCCACACAATCGGGGCGAAGCGTTGTCCGCTCGGCGACCATCGTCTGCCACGCGCTGGCGTGGCTTGAGTCCTTCCAAGTTTCCCAAGCAGGACTATGGCATTGGGAACAGACCTCCGAGACCACACCCTGGGCGCTTTGGGTGGGAATACGGTCGGAAAACCCCTCCTCACGCACCTCCCTAATCCCCGCTACCATTTCCTCGTCGTCCACCCATTCATCATTGACCAAGATACGGGTCGCTTCCCCCCCGGGGAAGACGACCCGACCCACTTCACCCCCAAATGGAAATAAGGGGGGCGACCAGCGAGAGGAATGAGGAGCCCTCTCTTCGGGGGCATCCCCTATTAGGTAAAGGAGATTAGGATGGCGCTCCAAGAGCTCCCTATTCTCTTCTTCGGTCAACCGTGATAGAAGGACAACTCTCTTCGGGAAGAGGGCGATGACACCCCTCAAGGCTTCTTCTCTATCCAAAGAAGCAAGTGCAAAAAAAGTGAGGGGGAAATGGTCACCTACCCTCATCGTTTCGCCCCCTCCATCTTTGCCGTCCCCCGACTTAAGGCGTGGAATCGCATCACTACCCACTACGCCCTCCTCCGGTTCCCACAACACCACATCGTATTTCGTTGAGGAGAACGCCCACTCAAAGAGAGAGTGTGTGACTTCGGGTACTGGGTCAGAATGTTCAGGAATCCATCCCCCGCCATCCACCCAAATCCCCTCAGAAGTCTCTTTCCGAATGGATGCAATCCTCGGCCATCCACCCCGTTGGTCGGGAGAACATCCGCAAAGATCGATAAATCCCCTCATGTTTCTCGTATAAAAGAGAGTAACTGGTGGTGGTTGGTGACTGGCATTTGACCCCGACACGTCGAGGAGGTCCTCACCTTGATTGAAGAGAAAGCAACCTCCCAGTGTTCCTAAAAGAACGAAGAGGATGAGGCTTTTGCCAAAGAAGGGAAAGTGCAGGACGCTATTCCCCCGTGAACCTAGGGGGGCGCTTTTCCAAGAAAGCAGTCGTTCCTTCCACTTGGTCTGAGGTGGAAAAGAGAAGCCCAAAAAGGTTTGCTTCTAGGTTGTTTCCCTCAGTCAGAGACATCTCAGTTCCCCGCACGATCGCCTCTAAGCTGTTCTGTACAGCCACGGGAGCAACACCAGCAATAGTCCTAGCTATCTCAAAAGCACACTCCAAAACCGCCCCATGGCTCTTTTCAGGATGAGGAACCTTTCTCTTCTTCCCCTTGTGCTCACCCTCAATCCAATCCTCAATCTCCACCACCGAATTCAGCAACCCCATTGCTAGAGCTTCTTTTGCCGAAAACATTCGACCAGTAAGGACCATTTCGCACGCCTTGGCGCGTCCCACCAACCGTGTCAGACGTTGGGTTCCCCCCATACCAGGCATCAATCCCAACTTGACTTCTGGTTGCCCAAAAAGGCTGGTCTGGGTAGCCACCCGCATATGACAAGCCATAGCGAGTTCGTTTCCCCCTCCCAAGCAGAATCCATGAATCGCTGCAATGACGGGGACAGGAAAGTGCTCAATACGATCTGCCAGCCGCTGTCCCTTTAGGGCGAATGCCTTCCCTTCAACTGCTCCCATAGAGGACATCTGACCGATATCAGCACCCGCGACAAAAGCTCTTCCGCCAGCACCTGTCAAGATGATGGCGGGAGCCCCACCCTCCCGACGGGACATTTTCCTCCCTTCGGGGGGCGGCCC
>JACNFQ010000045.1 GCA_014384545.1 bacterium
GGGGGTTACAGCAGTACTGGGGGTTGGGGGGGGGGTTGCTGGGTTGTGGGGGGGTTTTTCGTGTTGGTAGGAAATTGCTGTGATGGGAAACACTAGGGATACCCTTTGAGCCATTCAGGCGTATGGGGGGTCCATGTTGGTTGGAGCTGCAAGCATGTTGCCAGGAGGATTAGGTGCCGCCGAGTGGAGCTTATCTACATTGTTGCAGTCATTGGGGAAGTTGCAAGAACCCCTTTTGGCCAACCAAGCAACCCTCTTGACACGGTTGGTCACACTATGGTTTGGATTTCCATTGGGCGTATGGGCTGTGTGGTGGGCAACGAAGAAGAGAGGTCTTCATGATTCGGGATAGGACTTTCCCCTAGCCATCGTTAGGGGCGAGGAAGTCTTCTTGGCAAGAAAAAGGGCGGAGCCGAAGCCCCGCCCCACCCAGGTTACTGAGTTTGAAAACCCCGCAAAGCCCTCATAAGCGGAAGTCTCCTATTCTGTATACCTCCTACCGTCCTGAAAGTTTCCCGGTTGCTGATCCAAGTGAAACAGAGGCTGGATCTATGCTTCTCTCTCGCCTCCTCCCACCCTGATTCGGAATCGAGGAGGGTTTTCAACGACCAAACCCAGATAGAGATGTCCCTCTCCTTGGCACCACGCTTCGATATCCAGAGATGCCATGGGGTCGTCCGACAAGACCTCTGCCACTTCGCCCTCTTCTAATCCCAAGATCGCTTTCGCCAGACGAATCACAGGAAGGGGGCAAAGTAAGCCCAACGCATTTACCTCAACGACGCGCACGCACCCAACACCTCTCTAAGGAATCTAGGGTCCATTCCATCTCCTCTTTCGTCCAATCAAAGGGGGGAGAGAAGTGGAAACCTGCCCTAGGCTGAGGGACACCCATGGACTGTAGGACCTTGCTGGGCAAGCCCGCTCCTGATTGGCAAGCGGATTCTGACCCCATCCAAATACCCTCAAAAGCACACCCTGCCCGGAATGCCTCCATATCGACGTTTTCTCCCCAACCAGCAACGACCGACTCTAAACGTTCTCCACCCTCAAAGAGATGGACTCCTTCCCATTCCTCTACACCCTTACGAAAGATGCCCATGAGCGCCAGAAACGAAGGAGAACATTCCCCGCCAAGAATGCTCTCTGCAGCACCCACCACAAGGGGAACCCCCAGCCGTCCAGGTCGAATACCCCCTTCGCCTATGCCCCCACCCATTATGGGGAGGGGCTCTGCTCCTCTCCACGCGAGGAACCCGATCCCCACCGGACCCCCAAACCGATAAAAAGAGAGGGAGACCCATCGGACGCCCTCTATACCCCTAGGGGGTATGCCATTCCACCCCACCGAAAGATCCACCAACAGGTTTACTCCCCGTTTCTTTCCTTCTTCTACCAACTGGTGAATATCTTGAACAGCTCCCGTTTCGCCTGAAGCTGATTCAACGAATACCAAGTCTCCCTCTTTACATTGGCTTAGATTGATCCCTTCCAAGTGGCCTGTTCTAGATAGGGGGTGTTGCACCAAACTTGCCCCTTTCTGTATCAAGCGGTTCGCTGCCCCTACAAAGGACAATCGGGAGCCCACGGGTAGGACAACTTGAGAAGGTTGCAAGGCATGTGTCGCTAAGTGGTGTGCTTCGGTGGCTGAAGAGGTAAAGACGCCACCTCTCCACCCACCACCCAGAGCGGAAAGTATCTCTACGCGTCCCTTTTCAATGAGCGAAGAGGCCTTCTGCCCCCCTGGATGTTGTCCCTGTCCGTGGGGAAAAGGGATCCCAATATGTCGCTCCATCGCCTCTTTGACATCGCCCCGAAGAGGGCGTCCGTTCCAACAATCTAGGTTTTGGGGGTTTCCTTTCAACAGAAAGGAGGTGATGGGTCCCAAGGGAGGTCTAAATCAGTTCGCCCAAAGTGACCGTAGGCTGAAAGGGGAAGGTATTGACGGTCCCACAACCCCAGTTTATTGATGATTGTCCGCACATCCCACTTGAACCCTCGCAAGAACGCCTCAACTTCCTTCTGTTGAGATTGAGGCGAAACCTCAACGTAGGGTTCGGATACGAGTTCCGTTTTATGGATGGCATACGCTACTTGGATTTCCACCGACTCCACCTGTGGAAGGTTTTCAAGCACATGAACGGCTGCCCACCGTGCAAAATAGGCACCTGAACGATCTACCTTTGTAGGGTCTTTTCCACTAAATGCACCACCACCATTCGGCACAAAACCCCCATATGTATCCACAGTAATCTTCCGTCCTGTAAGCCCCGTATCCACCATGGGACCCCCTTCATTCCAACAACGAGAAGGTTGGATCGTATCGGGGCCTACCCCATCAGCCAAGTGGGAACCCACCACAGGTAAGACCACCTCGTCCCACAACGCCTCTCGCAACCGTTTCAACCCAGCCGTCGACCCTTCTTGGTCCTTTGAAGTGGCTGCCAAACCATCAATAGCCTCATCATGTTGTGTGCTCATAACGATAGCGTGGACTTGTGGTCGGGGACGAACCCCACTTTCATACGCCTCAATCGGTGTCTTTCCTTCTGGGTAAACGACCGTAACTTGGGTTTTGCCATCTGGTCGTAACCAAGGGAGAATCCCCTTTTCTCTCACATAGGCAAGGCGCTGGGCAAGAGCGTGCGACCACGCGATTGCTGAGGGTAAACCCATAGGAGTTTCGCGGGTGGCATACCCGCACATCATCCCTTGGTCCCCCGCCACCTCGCCCGCTTCCTGCCCTTTGCTCAACTCTCTAGACTGCCCTTTCAGATCCGTGAGATCGACCGAAACAGTGGTGGGGTCACATTGGAGGGAGTCTTCGTCGTACCCCGCCGCCACCAAGAGATTTCGCGCCAAGGCAGGTGTTCGATTTGCTAATGCTTCTACCAAATCTTCATCTACCTCACCAGAGACGATGACCCTCTTTCCTGTCAAGAAAGTCTCAACGGCGGTTCGGACACTCCCGTCTGCCCCACTCTCCTTCCGTAAACTCAATGCAGAATCTAAGACACTATCAGAAATACCATCAGCCAACTTATCAGGATGGCCCGCAGTCACCGATTCGCTCGTAAAGTAATACTGACTCATTGACAGATCTCTCTAATCCGGCGAACACCTTCGCTTGGGTCTCCACAGCCAAAGATCCCCGACCCCGAAACGAGAACGGTTGCTCCTGCCTCACACAAGGCAGCTCCATTCGTAATATCAACTCCACCATCCACTTCAATCTCAAAGTCCAGTCCTTCACTTCTCTTTCTCTGAGCAAGAGATGAAACCCTCTCAATGCTCTCTGGAATAAATGCCTGCCCCCCAAAACCAGGAAAGACGGACATAACCACCACCATATCCAAATGAGGGAGGAGGGGAAAGAGTTGGTCCAGTGATGTATCGGGATTCAACGCAATACCCGACAAACAACCCAGCGATTTGATTTCTCCAAGAGCTTCCAAGGGTTCAGGCTCGGCTTCGATATGGAAAGAGATCGCTGAAGCACCTGCTTGAGCAAAAGGGGAAAAGTAGGTCCGGGGGTTTTGAATCATCAAGTGAACATCCTGAAATACATCCATCACTGAAAACCCCTTGACCATCGGTATTCCCATGCTGAGATTGGGAACGAAGTGTCCATCCATCACATCAATATGGAGCCAATCGGCACCTCCTGAAAGGACAGCACTTGCGCTCCCTCCCAAATCGAGGTAATCTGCCGCGAGAATCGAGGGTGCAATCTTCATTCAAAGCGTGTGGACCACGCCACGCGTCCACCTTGGGTTATTGTAAGAACAACGGGGCGGATTCCTTCGTTCAATAATCGCCTAAGTGAGAGGAGAAATGCAGGTTCGCTCAAGAGTGATGACCACGGCTCTCTCCAAGAGATCTCCTCATCCCCCCCCGAAAGGAGCACATTGACTCCCCCCCGTTGAATCCAATCGGGGAATTCACGCCGATCAAAGACCCACCCTTCGGTCGTTTCTGGGGGAGTCTCCACACTTAGGAGAATATCCCCCACCCATAGAGAAGGAATGAAGTCTCCCTCTTGCGGAGATTGACCCACAACCCGTTCCTTCTCTAACCCTTGACGCGTGCGCCTAAAGATGCGTACGCCCCCAGCAACCACAATCCCCTCGTTTTCAAGTTTTGTCAGCGCGTCAATTACCGTCTTCTGGTGAAGTGATGGGAAAGTATGGAGTTCCTCTGCCAGAGGGAAACTTACTTCCAGAACAACCCCCTCGCCATGCCCCAATATACCTCCTGGTTCTGGCACCATCCCTACGACGCGTCCAGGGACTTCAAGAGCACTTTGACTGACACGAATGCTCCCCACCCACAACCCCCGAGCAAGGAGCTCTCTTGTAGCTTCGGACACCATCTCACCCACCAAGTCTGGTAGACGATTCTCTTTAGGACCCGGACTCGTCCAAATCTTGATGGTAGCACCCTCTCTCAAGGAACGACCAGCGATCGGCTCGGTTCGTGAAACGACCCCCATTGGGAATCCTCCCGCTTCATCTTCACCTACCCTTTCTACCTGATAGCCCATCGCCCGCAACCGAGGAAGAGCCATGTGGAGAGGTTCTCCCCGCAGATCGGGAAGTCGACCACTTCCCGGGAAGAAGGCTAAGAGACGCAAGACCTCAATCGCTGCCCAACCCCCTGCCAAAGCCAACAGAAGCCTAGATAGGGGGTCTAGCCAACGGCGCACAATTCGGGTTAGTTCGCCCCCTAGTCCTCGATCTTCTCTCTCGTCTTCAATCACGGCCTCCACCCGCCCTGACAGGCGAGAGAGCCCACTTTTGACCTTCTCCTTTTTCCCCGAAAGAAGGTCTCGTAGAGGTTCCACAAGCAAGGGGGGGATTGACTTGGGGAAGTTCTGGGGTGTATTGCCCGCTACAGGATAACCTCCCGTCAAGAGACGCATAACCAACAACCCCAATGCGCGACCATCTCTTTCTTCAGCGGACCGATCCCCCTGAATTCCCCCCAATCCCAACGGGGGTGCCTGGGGAAGATCCTCCATCGCTCTTCCGACAATCGTCGTCGCTGGGAAATCAGCCAACCAAGCCTTCCCTTTGCTATCCACAATAAAACTCTCACCCTTTAGCCAACCGTGGCTTATTCCAGCTGTTTGTAGTGCAGAAACAGATAAGGAAAGAGAGCGAATCACTTCCAATCTATCGGAGCGACGAGGATTGCTTTTTAGCCAATCGGGAAGCCACCTTTCGGTATCAGGACAATCGACAATAACTCTCATTTCGCCTCGAAACCCCTTGATTGCACGCAAAGATAAGATTCCGGGAAAAGACCGTCCTAAAAGACTCTCCACTCTTGAAGCCTCAAGACGCCAATTGAGATCGGGATGTTGGGCAGACCACACCAAACAGGGTCTTTCTCCCCACATCGCACGATGGATCCGGAAAATCCCGCGTCTTCCAATCGGTCTCAATAGGCGGAGGGTTTGTGGCACTTTAGCCCTGACCTCGCAAGAACTCTGCCCCATCCATTTCTCGTTTCCCCGCGGGATGGACTCTCCCAATGGAGAGAACCCCGTCACCAGTCCCCAAGAGAAGGCTAGTCCCTCTTGATGCCAATTCACCCACCCCCAAAGTGCCCTCAACAACACCCTTAGATCCTCTCAATCCCAACCAAGAACCCTTCCAACGCATCCTCGCTCCTGGAGAGGGGTCTAGGGCCCGAATGCGATGGTGCATTTTTGGGGCAGACATCGTGGGAACAACCTCCCGATCTTCGGCTGTAATGCGGGAAGCCCAAGTCGGTTCTCCCTCCTGTTCCATACGGACAGCCGTTCCTTCCCCCAAAGCATCCCAGATGTCCCGCAGTTGCCTTACCCCCTCTTTTCCCATCTCTTCCTTCACCCATCCTCCCGTACTAAGGGGGGGGGCTTTTACCCAGCCGCGGATCAGTACCGGACCAGCATCCCACTCCTCAACGAGTTCTATCCAACACGCACCCAACCGTTCCTCTCCAGCCATGAGGGCACGCTGAATGGGGGCAGCTCCTCGCCATCGGGGCAAATCGGATGGGTGAAAGTTCAATGTCCCCAACGGTCGGTTCAGCCAAGAAGGTGGAAGGTAGTTGCCATAGGAAACGACCAAGAGAAGGTCGCAAGGAGGACACTGATGGGTAGCGGGGCTAAAGGTATGAATGGGGATTTCCTTCTCGGTCGCCCATCTTGAGACTTCGGTTTCTCGTCTCCCGAGCCCTCTACCCGCTTTGGCAGGGGGTCGGGTCAAGACCCAATCGGGTCTCTGGGGAAGGAGGGACAGAATATGGCAAGCCAATCCATCTGATCCAGCAAAACCTACTCGAAACAACGCTTTGCCTCCTCCACACCAACGGGGCGTTCTTTATACTCTAAACTCCCTTCCAGTGCTCGGTCAAAAAGCAGAACACCATCTAGGTGGTCCAGTTCATGTTGAATGACACGAGCAAACAGACCACTCGCTTCCATCCTGAATCTCTCTCCATCCAAGTGGGTCGCTTCAACGACGACATAGGGAGACCGTGGCACTCTCGCAATGAGTTCCGGCATTGAGAGACATCCTTCCCAATCCACGACACGCTCTGAGGAATGCTCCAGAATAATGGGGTTGATTAGGGGGTGAACTCTCTCTTCCTCATCCCGGCAAAGAGCGAACCGGAGAGAGACCCCTACTTGAGGTGCAGCCAAACCCAAACCTTCCTTTTCTTCTAGGATTCTCTCCATCCCTGCCACCATCTCAGGACTTACGCCTTCCTTTACGGGGCGACAAGGCTCCATGAGAACTGGAGCCGGAAAATAGACGAGCTTAATTCGGCTGTTCATTCACTACAGATTCCTTTGGGGATATAGAAGAGACGCACTTCCCCCCTCACACGGTCTACCCAAGCTTTGGCACTCTCTATCGTACTTTGGGGCAAGAGGGGATGCCCCCGCAGAACGACAGCTCCAAAACGGCGCTTTGGACCAGTAATCCACCCCTTCTTCTTGTCCCACCAATCAGGGTGGTTCTCCAGGATCACTTCAGGAACTTCTCCCGCCCGCTCTGAGACGAAGAGCACGAGCATCTCACCAAAGGGTGGCAGAGACATCAGTTTTCGTATCTCTTTTTCCTCTCTCCAATGGATGCCTGCATCCCCTTCCAATACGGATTGGATGGCGGTGGGAATCCGTTTTCCTACGCCCAAATAGAGTGCCGTATCTTCTGCTGTGCAGGATTGGCGCAACGCCATCAACCGCCACCACCCTTGCTCCAGAGCAAACGCATCCCTTCCACTCAAATGAGACCGAGCATTGGGAACCCACCTAATCACATCAGCCCCTAATGAGAGAATGGTCTCAAAATCGGTCGTAATCAAGAACGGTTTCTCCCCCTCTAGAAATGCCCTCTTTCTCGCTCGCTTCTTGGCAAGCGTATCCTGTCCAATCACTGTGACACTCTTGGCGGGTAGCACCCTGTCAGCCCACGCCTTGACTGTATCTATCCCCCCTTTAGATTTCTGGAGTCGTGTTCCATCTAGAGGACATCGAGAAAGGGGGGGCCAATCTCGTCGACAAAGGAGACAACCCACCCGCCATCCTGCTCTCTCTAGAAGGGCTGAACCACACCTTTGACAACGGACAACATCTTCACACCTCGTGCACCACAGCGGTCCTACGCCCCTTGAAGCGGTCCACAAGGCGACCTTCTTGCCCTGGCGAATCAGCCTGCGCAACCACTTACTTCTCCCCGTTAGACCCACGGGTAATTCAACAGCCTCTCCTCTTACCCAAGGAGAAGAGCCCGTTCCCTCCCCCTCGTTCTCCAAGAAGTCGGCTAGGGGGAGTGGCTGCCCCATTTTCTCTAGGGGAACCCCATACGCCCTTGCTGCCATTGCGCCTAATCGTCTCCCATCTCGAAATGGGGCACGGAAAAGGCGACAGTGCCCCCCATGCCCCGGCTCAAGAATAACGACTTTCTTGAGGGAGGTAAAGGGGAGCCCTAAGATGGCGTCCGTTCCTACAAAAACCCCCCCTTTTCCTTCTGCAGCAGCCCTCCAACTCTGCTTGCCTGCCAAGAATGCCCCTTTGGGAGCCCATCTCTTGACACCGCCCACAGATGGCGCTACCCAAACTTCTTGGTTCCCCTCCCCCTTTTCTCCCTCCATAGGACCCTCTTTTGGGAGCAATAATGAGGAGAAATCCCCGGGTTCAATGAGTGCCTCGCCAGAGAGAGAGAGGAAGCGCCGTCTGGCAGGGGAGAGACGAGGTCCGACTTCAAGAATCTCTTTCAGTTTTTGCCCGTCGTCCTGGGCACCTTCCCGACTCACAATCCCCCAAACGGTGCGGTTTCCAAAAGGGACCTTGACCCAAGTGCCAAAAGGGAGAGGTTGGGGTGATAAGTAAGACCAAGGCGTAAACCCAGGCACATGGACGGGGTAAACCCCGAGAACCACTTTGGAGTGTGCGCTAACTTCCCTCCTCCGTGCTCGGTTCAGACGGGACAACAGGCGGGGATTCCAACTCCTCTAAGGGTGTCTCATCAGACGGGACAACAGGGGGGGATTCCAACTCCTCTAAGGGTGTCTCATCGGTGCTCTCGCTTGAGGGGAACTCCTCTGTCATTCCCAGAAGGTCCAAACGGAGTGTCCCAAACAAGTCAAAGTCAAAAACCAATCCCTGTTCGTTGAGCCTCTCGACAATCCATCTTTGATAGTGGGGCATAAACCTCATCTCTGTCACAATGCTCCTAACCGTCTCTATCACTTCTTCAAAAGAATGCTCCACTTCTTCCTTGCGCCCCACCATAGTTACAAAGAGGTGTGCCTCAATATCAATCCCTACAGGATACTGAAAAGGACCACTCCAGGACCCTTCTTCCATCAAAGACAAAGTGTCGGCGACTTCGGGGGGGAAAGTACTCTTGATTTGTCCTATCGTTAGGGGGTCAGAAACGAGTCCGCCTTCTCGGGCAGTCAGTTCGTCCATACTATGCTCTCTAGCGACCACACTAAAGTCGTCCCCACCCTCTAATCTCTCCAAGACTCGAGCAGACTCTTCTTCGTTGTCCAAGAGAATAATCCCAATCCTCATACGGAGAGGCTCCAAGAATGCCTGTCGATTCTCTAAATAGAAATCCAATAGATCGTCATCTGTAGGCAATAGCCCAACCAAACCGAGAATCTCTTGGGGGAGAATCTCTCCTTTCATCAACTCTGTCGTTTGGACCATTTGATGGAACTTGATTACCGCCTGATGCCCAAAGAGCTGTTCAAATTGGAGGAAAGCGATGCGCATGGCGGGCTCTGCTTCCAGCTGAATGAACCGTTCTACATCAGCTAAAGTCACCTCTACACCCCGTGCCTTTGCTTCTAATAAGAGAAGGTGCCCTTCAACGACTGCAGCGACTGCAGACTGTGCCCCCCCAGGGGGATCTTCGCCCCACTGAAACATCGCAATCACCACCTCGTCTAGGGTTATGGGGTCGTCCCCCACATGTCCAATGACAACCCCTTCGCCGGCAGCTCCTCCTAATGCACCTAGTGCGAAGAGCGAAAGAAGGAACAGACGTTTCAAGAAATCACCACCCTTTTCGGAATTACCTCATCCAGCAATCTTGAGGCGATCTCTCTTTTGCTTGATAAAGGAATCAACAGATCACGCCCCTTCAAGAACAGAATACCTTTGTTCTTGCCTGTCCCAAATCCAGAATCCTTGTCTGAAATATCATTGGCAAAGACACCATCTGCTCCTTTTTCAAAGACCTTATTAGCCGCTTCTTGGGGTGCTCCACCTGCATGGGCAGCAAATCCCAGCACGAAGCCCGCATCATCCCTTCGGGCTACAGACTCCAAAGCATCTGGAGCCTCCGACCAAGGTGGTGGACCACTTTCTAACCAATCTCTCTTCCGCGGCTTTCCTTTGACAGGTTGAGGGAAGACCAAATCACCGACTGCTGCTGCAAAGAAACCGATATCAAAAGGTACTTTGCCCGCACATGTAGCCATCTCCCCCGCCGTAACGACCTCTAGGCGTTGAACGCCCAAAGGAACGGGGGGGGTTCCTGGACCTGCTACGACTGTCACTTCAGCTCCTCTTAACCACGCTTCAGTCGCTATCGCTGCCCCCATTGTGCCTGTTGAAGGATTGGAAAGAAACCGAACAGAATCTAAAGGCTCACGCGTGGGGCCCGCTGTGACCAAGACACGCAATCCCTCATAATCTTGAGAGGTAAGAGCGCGTTGCACATAGGAAAGAATCTCATCAATCTCTGCCAAGCGACCAACCCCTTCTTCCCCACAAGCTAACTTCCCCTCTGCAGGAGGAACGATGACGACCCCTCTTTCTGTCAACGTCTTGATGTTCGCCTGGACAGCAGCACTTTTCCACATCTGAGCATTCATTGCAGGGGCAACGACCAGAGGGTGGGTTGAAGCCAAAGAAAGGGTAGAAAGAAGATCATCTGCCAACCCCCATGCCAACTTCGCTAGGAAATGAGCCGTTGCGGGTGCCACCAAAAGCAAGTCACTTTCCCTTTCTAGTCGGATATGAGGCATGCCCTCTTTCCAGAGGTTGGTATGGACGGGATTGCCCGTCAGCCCCTCTAGGAGTGAGGTCCCAACAAACGCTTGAGCTCCCTTTGTAAGAATCGTCTCTACGCAGACACCCTTTGTCCGAAGAGAACGGACGAGCTCTGGGATCTTTCCTGTAGCGATGCTCCCTGTGATACCCAACAGGATTCGGGTCATCGCTCTAAATATCCGAATCGGGGATTCGTTCGTAGTCGTTGGGAAAGATGTTCTTGGCAGGTCCCCCCATATCGGAAGCGAGTTTTGGCTTGATTGCCCCTGAAAGCAACTCGGCAATAGCGACTTGGACATAACCGATTTCTTGACATGTTCGGGGCTCATTGGAAATGGGATTTACACCCAAATCAATCTTCGGTTTGTCCACCCCTGCATTTAGGTGGTGTGCTCGCTGTGAAACGACCTCTGCTACCACATAGCGATTGGGGTAGATCTTTAGGAGGTCTTCTATAGTAAGTACACCATCAATCCCCTTTTCGCCCACGAGGTCGTCATAGTTCTCCATTTCTTTTTCCATAAGGAGGGGATTCTACCTTCCCTCAAAGAAAACCTCTATGCAACGATGGAGTTCTTCCTTGACATCATCTATAAGATCATTGACAAGAACTCTGTCCGCATGGACAGACCATGCCAGTTCCTCATCAACCTGGATACGCCTTCTTTTTCTAGATTCTTCGTTGTCCGTCCCCCGTGCCCCTATTCGTTCTTCAAGAACCTCCTTGTTTGGAGGAGCAATAAAGAGGAGCAATGCGTGGGGAAAGAGGGGGTGTAATGTCTTAGCACCTTGCACATCTACCAACAGAAGAAGATTCTCCCCTGCTTGGAGGGGTTCCTCTAAATCTTGTTGTCTGACACCATAGTAGTGGTCATACACTTGGGCCCATTCCACAAACTCTCCCTCATTGATGCCCGACTTGAACGAGGATGTATCTAGAAAATGGTACGCCTTTCCGTCCTCTTCATTTCCACGAGGATTCCGTGTGGTACACGTAATGACCTTGCGAAAGGGGAAAGCATCCAGCAACCCCCTAGCTAAAGTGTCCTTTCCAACCCCCGAGGGACCCGTCAAGATAACGAATCGACCCCGAGGTATTCCCTCCCTAGGTCTACTTGGGTTTTCCCGCTCTCTTTCCACCGGAGGGATGATACCAGAAAAGAGTGTATGAATACTACGGGAATGAGAGGGAGTGGGAGCCCCAAGAACCTCGTAGGCAATTCGATAGAATGTAAGGATGTCCGAAAACGATTACGCTCCACTCTTGGCTGATTGGTCCGACCAAGAAAAAGATCCTCTTGAGATTGGGAGCCTCGTCCAACCCCTTCTTGATGAAATCGCTTCCCTGCGCACATCTCTCGCCCTCATGCAAGAAGAGATTGCTCGCTTTGAAGCGTTTGAGGGTGCAAGGGGGGTTGAATCACTTACCCAGCGCGTCAACCATTTTGAGGCTTTCTTAGGGGATTGGAAGGGTGAATTGGCTGAAACCGCCCAGAAAAAGGTCCAAAGAGAGAGTGTTCGTCCCTTATTGGCTGGCGTGGATGCTTTGGTTCGTGCTCGAGATTTTTTGGCGACCACAAAAGAAGGCTCGGATGCATTGTCAGGCATAGGAGAAGTGATTTCGCTCTTTGATCAACTCCTTTCTCCCTATGGGTTTTCACCCATTGAACCTTCTTCAGGTTCTTCTTTTGACCCGACTGTACACCTGGGAATGGGGAAGGAGAAAGGAAAGGAAGGGAAAGTCGTGCGGGTTCTTCAACGAGGATGGCACCATGGGGGTAAATTGATGCGACCAGCCGAGGTAACCGTCGGGAATGGTGAATCATAATGGTGGGCTTGCGTTATACTTGTCCATGGTTTTGTGCGTTTTTGAGGAGTTTCATTTATGTCTAGAAATATTGTAGGGATTGATTTTGGGACCACGAATAGCCTTATCTCTGTCATGACAGAGTCGGGGCCTGAACTGATTCCCAACCACAGAGATACCTTTACTACCCCCAGTGTGGTGGGTATCTCTGAAACGGGTGACCTTCTAGTGGGAGAGCCTGCTAAGAACCAAGCGATTGCTTTTCCCAATCGTACCGTCTCTTCAATCAAGCGCCTCTTGGGGTCTAAGGAGCCTATTCTTCTGGGCAAGGATGAGTTTTCACCCCAAGAACTAGCAGGAGCGATCATCAAGAGGCTCAAACTAGATGCAGAAGAACATCTGGGAGAAATCGTGGAAGAGGCTGTCATTACCGTTCCGGCCTATTTCTCTGATGCCCAACGGCAAGCTGTGAAGGATGCAGGAGAAATCTCCGGCTTTGTGGTGGAGCGGATTTTGAACGAGCCTACTGCTGCCGCTCTCGCTTATGGTCTGGATCAAGATGGAGAAGATACTCTCCTTGTTTACGACTTTGGTGGTGGCACCTTCGATGTCTCTATTATCCGCAGTAAGGAAGGAGCGTTCCGTGTGCTTTCAACATCAGGAGATTCCTCGTTGGGTGGTGATGAACTTGACTGGGCGATTGGTGAATGGTTGATGGCGTCTTTCAAGAAGACGGAAAACCTAGACCTCCAAGGGGACGAGGTGGATGAGATTCAAAGGCGTGTCATTCTCCAACGGCTAAAAGATGCCTCAGAGAGAGCAAAGATTGACCTATCTGAACACTTGGAAACCACGATAAACCTCCCCTTTATTTACACTGAATCCGATGAACCCAAGCACCTAAAAGTGACCTTGGGTAGAGATCTCTTTGAAGACCTTATTTCGCCCTTTGTTGATAAGACAAAACAGCCCGTCCTTTCTGCGCTAGAAGATGCGGGTCTCTCCTTCTCTGATATCACTAATGTGATTCTTGTGGGGGGAACGACCCGTATTCCCTATGTCAAGAACTTCGTTGATGATTTGACGCAACATGACACGAAAGAGACCGTTGACCCCGATAAAGCGGTTGCTTTGGGTGCTGCGATTCAAGCAGGCATCAAGAAGGGTTCGCTTGAAGAGATGGTCATTGTGGATGTGGCACCCCACTCTTTGGGGATTGAAGTTCGAGATGGAAGGTTTTCGGTGATTATCCCCCGGAATACTGCGATCCCTTGCTCCAAGAAAAAGCCTTATGTCACCACAGAGGATAACCAAACCGAAGCCCAGATAACCACCTTCCAAGGGGAGGATGAAATCGCTGGTAAGAACTCTAGGTTGGGCGAGTTTATCTTTTCAGGTATTGACCCACAACCGGCTGGGAAATCACTCGTGGATGTCCAGTTTGATTATGACATCAATGGGCTGGTGAAAGTAACCGCAAGAGACCGCATTACTAAAGCGGAGCGGAGTGTCGTTTTCAAAGCTTCCGAAAAACGGCTTAGCCGTGAAGAGGTACGCGAAGCTCAAGTAGAAATTGGTGTCCGTACCTCTGGAGAAAGGGTAAAAGTCGGAGCCGTTTCTGATGCTGAGGCACTCGTCTTTGAAGCTGAGGCTTTCCTTAGAGACCGAAAGAAGTTTCTTCCTAAGGAAGTGATTGAATCACTCCGTGGACAGATTGTTAAGGTTCAACGGGCGATTGAGACCGACCCTAACACGATCAAGAGTACTACCGAACATCTCCAAATACATCTCTCTGATGCCGAAGTCCAATGCCAAGCCGTAGAGGAAGAAGTCTAGAACGCTGGATTCCACAACGAGAGCTTTGGACAGGTTGTCCCATTTCTTGGCGACAGATGATCCAAGAACGGGAGAGTTTGTTCGTAAAGTAGCCCCTTGGATTCCAGTGCCCTATCAAGAGCGTTTCTCCCGTTTGGCTGCCCTATGGGCGTTGTCAAAGGGAAAGTTTTCGTTGGCACAACGACTTGCGCCAGAAGATGAGGAGATTATGGCAGGTGTCCAACAAGGACTCCGAGACCGACTCGTTTCTCTTGGATTGTATCGAGCCAATCAGTTAGGACTCTCTCCACGAAAGGGAGTCAGCCAGGTTAACCACTGAAGGGGGAGCAAGCACCTGCAACGCGCCGTCATTTTCAGGCTTTAAGACGGCTAAAACGGGAGCAGACCAGAAAAAAAGAAGGTCTCCTACGGGTTGAAGGACTCCGACTCTTTCAAGCCGCACTCGCCTCTGGATGGATACCCAATACCGTTCTTGCTGACCCCTCTTTGCACTTGAACACCCCTCATCTATCGGCTCCCTCCCAACGCCTCCAAAGCTTGATGATTCAGCCTCGTCTTGAGCCAGTTGTAGCTTGGGGACCTGCCCCGGTTCCACCCCCTTTGCCCAAGGGTCGATTGCTCGTCTTGGATATCCAAGATCCCGGAAACCTAGGCACACTCATCCGATCAGCAAGGGGGCTTGGCGTAGAGGGGGTTGCTCTTCTGCCACGATGCCCTGACCTCTATAACCCCCGTGTCCTTAGAGCGTCTGCGGGCACCCTCTTTGGTTATCCCGTGGGTGCGTGGACGGAGAGTCTTCTAAAAGACCGCACCCTATTCGTAGCCGAAGCCCACGGTGGAAACCCCGTTCCTTCTCCACCGCCACAAGAGTGGCTCTTGGTCTTGGGGCATGAGACAACAGGCACCTCTCCCCTATTCTTGGGTAGAGGTGTTTCTCTGACACTCACCTTGACCGGCGTGGAAAGTTTAGGCGTTGCCGCAGCAGGTGCAGTCTTGATGGATCGCCTCACTTAGTCGTTTAGACAGTATAATAGCGTTGCCTTTTTTGCGTAGGAACGGTTAGGACCTATGCCACAGACCATAAAAAGGGAGGTTTAGTTTAGATGTCTTATCAGTTTCCAGATCCGGTAGCGATGCCGCGCGTCTACGAGTTGGCGCTTATTCTGACACCAGACCCCAAGAGAAAGGAGAGCGTAGAGGAACGCATTGATGGCGTCCTTTCCACCGCCAAAGGGAAGATACATGAGAAGCATGATTGGGGTTCTCGTCGCCTAGCCTATCCGGTTCAACGAGAAGATGAAGGGCACTACCTCTTTTATCAGGTCTCTTTGGTTCCTTCATCGGTACCAGGGTTAGAAAAGAGTTTGGCTGAAGATGAAGAGGTCTTGCGATTTGTCATCTTTCTGAACGATACTTTCGTGATTCCCTCCGACGAGGGTCCCCCAACGCCCAGACAGGATGCGGGGCCCAGACCCTCACCAGTGGTAACCCCCAAATCCGAAGAGGGAGGAGAGGATACCCCAGAAAGGGTCGAGGGAGAGCCCGAAAGTACGGGTTCTGGTGAGGACGATTCTGAACCTGAACCCAAGAATGGGGACTCTCCAGAAGGTCCTGAAGAGACCACACCAAATACTGAGTCTTTAGATGAGGATACAGAACCATCCCCTGAAGAGCCAGAAGAAGAGAAGGAGGCTTAGATGCCCAGAATCACCCACCCAACGCGTGCCCTTCGGAAGAAGAAGATGGCACAGAGATTTCGGAGCCGACGAGGTCGTAAACCTCAACGCCCTCGTCTCATTGAAGAACCTATTGATTACAAGAACATTGCGCTTCTACGGACTTTTCTCAATCTTCGCTGGGCACTCAAACCGAGGCGACATACACGCCTTTCGCGGTCCCAACATGCAGAAGTCGTTCTCGCTGTCAAACGAGCACGCTCGTTGGCTTTGCTTCCCTACCACCAGCACCACGAAGCTTATGGTCTGAACTTCCTGCCGCGCCGATGAAACTTATCCTTCTTACTGCTGTCCCGGGATTGGGCGACCAAGGAGACGTTGTGGAGTCCAAGGCGGGATATGCTCAGAACCACCTTCTCCCTAAGGGACTTGCTTTACGGGCAACGCCCGAACTGATTGCTTCCCGTAAGGATCTTATCGCTTCTCGGGAACGAGAAGAAGATCTCGTGGTCGCTGCTAGAGTCGCTTTACATGAGGCTGTGTTGGCTTTGCCAGCCAACATCCGAATTAAAGCCAAGGCGGGGCCTACGGGGCGACTATTCGGTGCTGTCAATCGGCGTCAAGTCGCCACTGCCCTTTCACGTGTTACGGGTTTGGATGTGGAGAGGGGAGCTTTGAAGATGAACCCTGCTCGTGAGACTGGAGAGCACACCGTTCTCCTCGTCTTGCCAGACCTTCCCGAGATTTCTTTGGTTCTTGAGGTTTTTGACTAAGCCCCCTTCCTCTTCAGCCCCTCCCCACGACCCTCAGGCGGAAGCGTATGTCCTTTCTGCCTATTTGACGGGTCGTGCTGACTTGATTGAGGATGCGGACATCCACCCAAAACCAGAGTGGTTCTATGAATCTACCCATCGGGAGATTTTCATGGCGATCCACCACCTCCATCACCACGGGTCTTCAACGGATGGTGTGACGGTCGCCCATAGACTGAGAGAGACCGACTCTCTCAAGCGTGCTGGAGGGGAGAACAAGATTGCACTCTTGACAGAGGCTTTCCCTACAGCAACTCAGATCCGTGGCCACCTGAAGATTCTCAAGGATTACCACACCCGCCGTGGGCTCCTAAAAGTAGGTGTGGTCATTACTGAAGAAGCTAAGAAAACTTCATCTTCAATTCGGGACCTTCTTTCGCACGCCGAAGAAGAGATTATGTCTGTTTCGGATACCAATCTGGGGACAAAATCCCATGATGTCATTGATCTTCTAGGTGAGAAGAGCGACAGTTTATCTGGGACACCCGACTTGTCGGGGGTCTTAGAAGGTAGAGAATGTGATTACGGTCAACTGAATACTCTCTTGGGTGGATTCCGACCATCTAACCTCGTCATTCTCGCCTCTAGACCTGGAGAGGGAAAGACCTCCCTAGCTATCAATCTGGCATTCCAAGTGGGGTATCGCTCTCAACATCCCGTCCTTTTCTGTTCTCTAGAAATGACCCATTCGGAACTGATGAATCGGTTGATAGCGAGCGAATGCACTCGTTTGGTCGATTTCCCCCCTTCCGATGGCTCCATCAGACCACAACCAATGCCCCTAAGCACCCTTTATGAAGCGCTGATTGCCAACGGGTTCCAATCAGATGTTCAAGAGGCCTATTTGGATGCCTTGATGAACAATAGGGTTGCATCCCGCTCTGATATTCTCCATATCATCGACAAACCCGACCTTGATGTCACCGAAATGCACATCCATGCTCGGAGGCTAAAGAAGAAGTCGGGGAGGGTGGGGATGGTCGTCGTGGATTACTTACAGCTCGTCCGTGCCCCTTCAGTCTTGCGGCGGGGAGGAAAACGGTATGAAGAAGTGGGAGAGGTATCTCGTAGCTTGAAGAAGATGGCGAAGGAACTTGAGTGTCCCGTCCTAGCTATTTGTCAGCTTTCACGAGAAATCGAGAAGAGAGAAGATAAGCGCCCACTCCTTTCTGACTTGCGAGAGAGTGGTTCGTTGGAACAAGATGCCGATAGCGTAATCTTTCTCCATGATCCCTCATACGGCAACCGAGCAACGGAACGTCCCGATTCCTCAAACATCGAGTTGGTGGTGCTCAAGAATCGCCACGGGAAAACGGGGCGTGTCAAACTCACTTTTGATCGCCCCCACCAACGTTTCAAGCCCAACGATTAGATGAGGGTTGCTGTTGTAGGTAGTGGTGGGCGTGAAGATGCGATGGGATGGGCACTTGCCCGACATGGTCATCAAGTCTCTATCGCCCCAGGAAATGGAGGTTCTCGTCCGTGGAACTCTATACCCCCTACTTGCGAGGCTTTGGTTGACTACGACTTGGTCGTAATCGGTCCCGAGCAACCCTTGGCGGATGGTCTAGCCGATGACTTGCGTGCCCAAGGAACGACCGTGTTTGGGGCAGGAAAAAAGGCTGCTCTCCTTGAGTCCAGCAAAGCATTTGCACGAGATTTTTGCAGACGGAATGAGATTCCTTCCCCCCAAAATGAGACCTTCGATTCTCTCTCTCTAGCATTGAGACATATCGATTCAACGGTTGGCCCTTGGTTTATCAAAGCCTCGGGGCTTGCTGGTGGGAAGGGGGCATTGCCTGCCCCTGACGTCCCCACGGCAAAGGGACATTTACGCCACCTCATGGAAGGAGGTCTGGGGCATGCCGGGGAGGTCGTCGTCATTGAAAGTTGGGAAGAAGGACCAGAGATCTCTCTCCACTTGGTTTTGGGTGGTGAAGGAGAGCCTGGTCATTTTCCGTTTGCCCGAGACCATAAGAGGGCATATGACGACGATAGGGGACCAAATACTGGCGGTATGGGGGCTTTCGCCCCCCTCCCCCCCAAAGAGTCTGAACAGATTGGAGCTGAAATCAAATCGATCATGTCAAGAATCGTAGCGGGGATAGAGAGAGAGGGGATCGATTTTCGAGGCGTCCTCTTCCCTGGATTCATCCTGACTCCGGAGGGTCCTAAACTCCTAGAGTTTAATGTGCGTTTTGGTGACCCAGAAACTGAGGTGCTTTTCCCCTTGCTTCGGGGAGACCCTGCCGAATGGATGGTTGCGGCCGCTACAGGAAGTGGTCTTGCCCAGCCCCAGTTTTCTTCTCTCTCTGCCCTAACTGTCATCTTAGCTTCCAACGGATACCCGGAACATCCCGTGAGCGGCATTCCTCTCCCCCCCCTTCCTCGCCCCGGAGAACCGGACGGAAAATCAGCCCTCATCTTCCAAGCGGGAACGAAGCGGGACGGTGAAGATCTTCTCTCTTCGGGTGGTCGCATCTTAGCTGTAACGGGTTTGGGGAAAACCCTTGCGGACGCAAAATCAATAGCCTACAATGCCATTCGCCCCTTGGCTGTTTCAGGAACGAGATTTCGGGAGGATATTGGCTGATGAATACCTATGTTGTCGTTGATACAGTTGAAGGGGCATGGGCTGTTCTAGAACTACCACAAGGAGACCGCATCGATTGGCCCCTCTCTTCTCTCCCACCTAGCACGAAAGAAGGTTCTGTACTACGCCTCAACTTAACTTTGGACTTGGAGGAGGAAGCGCGTCGCCGTGCCGAAGCTCTTCGGCTGGCAGAAGAAGCTAGAAAGCGTAGATGAATAGGTTTCTTCTCCTCCTCCTTTCGGTTCTATCACTTGGGTGGGCTCTTGCTCCCCTTCCTACTGCCGCGCCTGACCATCCCTCTTTTTCGATCACTTTCTTAGATGTAGGGCAAGGAGACGCGATTCTCCTTCTTTCGGAGGGTCATGCCTTGGTGGTAGATGCTGGGCGAAAAAACGCATCTGTCCCTTCAAGAATGAGAGCTCTTTTGAGGGGCGCCCAAGTGGACTATGTCGTTGCCACCCATGCAGATGGCGACCATATTGGAGGGATGGAGGGATTCCTTTCCGAACACCCAAAGACGACTTTCTTTGAGCCAGGAAAGAGCCATACCACCTCGCAATGGCTCTCTTTGATGGGGTTCTTGGCGACAGGGAATCATGAGATTTCTACCCGCCTACCTTCCACTCAGCCTCGTTGGGTTGGAAACACCCAAGTTACTCTATTCCCTCCCCCAAAACCTAGCCTAGGAGTGAGCCTGAACGAAAATGGCATTCTCATCGGTATTCGTATGGGGGGATGGCGCGTTCTTCTCCCGGGAGACGCAGGTGAAAAGCGAGAACATCGCTTGTTGGCGAATCAGACCTTGCGTCACTTTTTGCCCGAGAGCGATTCACTTTCACTGTTGGCGATGGGGCACCATGGGAGTCGCACTTCCACATCCTCAAGATGGTTGGATGCTCTCCAGCCACTCGCGGTTGCCTGTTCTGCGGGGTATGAGAATCGGTATGGTCACCCTCATCAAGAAACGATTGACCGCCTTGATGCGCGCCAGATTCCTTGGTTTTGTACCGCCGACGAGGGGACCTTGCACTATCGGTTTGATTCCGAAGGACTTTCTGTTCAGACTGATGAACATCCTCTCTGGAACAACTTAGCACTTTCGCCATGATTCATCTCTTATTAGGAGATCATTACTTGGTGGGAGAAGCGAGGCGTTCCCTTCGAGCTAGGTCGGGGCTTCAACCCTCGGACATTGCCACCCTTTCTGCTCAAGAGATTGCGAGTGATTCGTTGTTGGGGGTAGAGACTCGTCTCAACCAAACAGCGATGTTTGGCCCACCTCCTTGGGTGGAAACGACTGAAATTGCTCAACTCCTAACAGAGATTTCCAGAGAGGACGACTTGGGGCGTTTGGGACGGAATCGGTTGAGTCGCCTTCTCCAAGATCCCCCCGAAGGCACTTGGATTTTGACCCAAGAAGTGCATCTCCCTAGACGGGGACCTTTCCGAACGCAAACTGCATTCTTGAAGGCGGTGGGTTCCACCTCAACCTTCTTGAGTGATGCCTCTTTTAGTCTACAACGATTTGACCTTCCCAAAAACAGGAGGGGGCAGCCTGATTACCCTTCTTTTTTTGGGGAGGAACTCAAAAAACATGGACTCAGCTTTGACCCTTCCTTCCTCCAGCAAGGGGTTGAACGGCTGGGTTCGGATACAGCTTCTCTGGTTCAGGGTGCAAAAACCCTCTCCCTCCTGGTCTGGCCCCAAAAGACGCTTTCAACGACCCACCTCTCTTCCCTCCCGCAATCCGGAGCGGGAACGGTCTTTCGCCTCGTGGACTTTATTCTAGATGGAGCGCCTAGGGAGAGCCACTTGCTTCTGAATAAACTGAGGAAGGGAGGAAGCGAACCGATGATGGTACTGGGGTGGATCGTGGCTGAGTGGCGTCGGCTTGCGCTCGCATTGGATCCCCTAGATGCAGGGGGCCTCCGCGATGCTCTAGGTCCCCGTATGGGGTGGAAAGGAACCCATCTAAAAAAGCGTGCCCGTCATGCTGGCTTGGACTCTATCCGGGATGGTTTTTCGTACCTAGCAAAAACCGATTTGTCCCTAAAGACAACCGATTCTGATCCTTGGGGACTCTTATCAACTCTCCTCTACAATCTCACGCCATGAAAAGAACGCGTATTCTTGATTTGCCCACCTGCAAAGAAGGAAGCGAAGTGCAGATTAGTGGTTGGGTAGATGGCGTAAGAGCATTGGGGAAGATTGCGTTCCTTTCCATTAGGGATGGAACTGGAACGGTCCAAGCGGTCGCAAAGCCCACCACGAGCGGTTGGGATTTGGTAGAGGAGTTATCGCTTGAAACTGCGATTTCGCTGAGAGGGATTCTGAAGAAGGATGAGCGTGCTCTGGGCGGCGTTGAAATCAAAGCTACCCAGTTATCAATCATCGCTCCGTCTGCTCCCGATTACCCCATTCAGCCTAAAGAACATTCCACGGGTTTCCTTATGTCTCAACGCCATCTTTGGATTCGGCGTCCGCTTCAAGCTTCGCTTTTGCGTATCCGTTCCACCGTCATTCTTGCCGCTCAGAATCACCTAGACAGTCTGGGGTATGTGAGAGTTGATGCCCCCATCTTGACCCCTACTTCTTGTGAGGGCACGACAACCCTCTTCAAGTTGGATTATTTTGAGAAAACTGCATACCTGACCCAAAGCGGACAGCTCTACAACGAGGCAACTGCCCACGCCTTGGATAGAGTTTATTGCTTTGGTCCTACTTTCCGAGCTGAAAAGAGCAAGACACGTAAACATCTCACCGAGTTCTGGATGTTAGAGCCTGAAGCAGTCGGTTTGGGGTTGGAGGAGAATATCTCCTTACAAGAATCTCTATTCTGCGCCTTGATTGATGGTGTTCTGGATGCGCATGAAGAAGAGTTGGAAAGACGTTTCAAGCGTGACCTAAGAGCACTCAAGATCTGTCAGCGCCCTTTCCCCCGAATGACCTTTGCCGAAGCGTCTTCCCGATTGTCCTCATTGGGGTTTCCTCTTGATGAAGAAGGTGATTTTGGAGCCCAACACGAAGAGGAGTTGGCTAAAGATGTAGGAAGACCGTTTTTCGTTCATCACTTTCCCGCGGCAGCCAAAGCGTTCTATATGGCGCCCGACCCCCTAGACCCGTCCCTTTCCCTCTCTTTGGACTTGATAGCCCCAGATGGGGGGGGTGAAATTACAGGGGGTGGGGTTCGTATCCAAGACCCCAATCTATTGGCAAGGCGAATGGACGAAGAAGGACTCAACAGGGATGACTTTTCTTGGTATACCGATTTGCGCAAGTATGGCGGTGTCCAAACCGGGGGGTTTGGGATGGGTATTGAGCGGATGGTAAGGTGGCTAACGGGTACACACCATGTCCGAGAAACGATTCCGTTTCCACGGACGATTGATCGCCTCAGCCCTTAGCCCAACTAGGAGAGCGGGTCTAAAGGGAGACCAATCCCTCTTTCCTTGGCGCGAATCGCTACAATCTGTGCTGTAGCCATATCCTGAATCGCCAACCCTGTTGAGTCAAATAGGGTTAGCTCTTTTTGGAGTGACCTATCCTCATTGGCGACAAGTACACCCAACTCGGCGATGATATCCTCTCGTGAAATCAGTTCCTGAGCAAGAGGGAGATTGATTTCGCCTGAGTGGCTTGCTTGGGTCCAATCATCCACCACTAGATGGGCTCGCATCAAGAAGAGGGGGTCTACCTCTTGTTTCCCTTCCGCGTCAGCACCTATTCCATTGAGGTGTGTGTGGGGGCGAACGATATCCTGATCCCAAACGACGGGTTGTCTGGCAGGGGTCGTTGTAATGATGATATCGGTATCGCAAGCCTCTTTGAGGTTACCGATTTCTACATCTACCCCAGGTCTGATATCTGCAATCCACTCCGCCAGCGATTCGCAAGCCTCACGCCGTGGATCAAAGAGAACGACCCGCTTGATATCCCGTACACAGAAATGAGCTTCAATCTGGTATCTAGCTTGGACACCCGCACCAACCAACCCCACCTCTTCGGCTTGTGGAATCGCCAACCATGCACTCGCAACGGCACCACCAGCCCCCGTCCTGACGGCGGTCAAGTGGGTTGCATCCATTACCGCCACGGGGAGACCCGTTTTGGGGTCGTTCAAGACGGTCAATGCCATCACCGTGGGGAGGTCAATCTCAGGGTTGTTGGGATGAACCGTTACAATCTTGACGCCCGTGGCCCCTGAACTGGGAATATACGCGGGCATTGAACGAAGATCTCCATCGTGTCCGTCATAGATAAGGTAAGACTTGGGGGGCATTTGAACTTCATTCCTGCCCCATGCCCCAAATGCGGCTTCGACCGCATCCACTGCCTCTTCCATCGTGATGAGGCTCTGAACCTCGGTCCTTGTCAGGAATACCATACTCACAGCCCCAAGACCTCCTTCCCCATCCTCTTAGCCAAGAGTGTGGGCAGGACGACCGATCCGTTTTCTTGCCAACCCCATTCCAAGAGAAAAGCGATCAAGCGACCGACCGCAACACCCGTTCCATTGAGGAGCTCAGGTAAAGCACGGGAGCGTTCTATTCTAATCCCTGCTCTCCGAGCCTGAAACGTTCCACAGAGACTTACAGATGATATTTCGGTCCATCCACAACTGGGGAAGGGGACCTCTAGATCAAAGGTCTTCATGGAGGCAAACGCTAGATCCTCTGAAGCCAACATCACTCTGCGGTAAGGAAGCTCTAGTTTCTCTAAGATGCTTTCGGCACGCTCTACTAAGAACAAGAGTTCCTCTTCTCCATCCCCTTCCTTGACCGCAGATACCATCTCTACTTTAGAGAACTGATGTTGGCGCAATAGCCCCCGGTTTCTCTTTCCATGGGTGCCTGCTTCACGGCGAAAGTTGGGGGTAAGTGCCGTCAATCGAATGGGCAGAGCTTCTTCGTGGAGGGGGTCTGTTCCCAAGAGATTGACCAGAGCTACTTCAGAAGTAGGAATCAACCAGTCTCCGTCTTCGGTTTGATAGCTTTCGCTAGCAAACTTAGGCAACTGCCCACTCCCCTCCATCGCACTCGTCCTGACCACGAATGGTGGACTTACTTCTTCAAACCCAAAGGGGAGATGTTCCTCCACCATCCACGACCCTAGGTGGCGAGCCAAGAGGGCCCCATCCCCTCTAAGACAAGGCCATCCTGAACCCGAAAGATGGGTTGCACCTTCAGGGTCCAAAATCCCTAGAGATTTGCCGATTTCGTCATGGGGCGGTCTCTCTTCTAGAGATGCCTTTCCCCACTCTTTTACAACGCGCCCTTTATCCTGACCCCCCAAGGGAACATCGGGGTGGGGTAAGTTGGGCAGCCGAAAGAGCGCATCCTTCAAGGTCTCCTTCTTCCTATCCATCTCACCCTTCGCTTTATCCACCCCTTGTGACGCTTCTTTCGCTCTAAGAATCAAATGCTCTCTTTCCTCAGGGGTTGCCTTCCCTACCCTCTTTGCCGCCTCTTTCGCTCTATGAGCCATCTGGTCATGTCGTTCTTGGGCGGATCTTCGCTCTTGATCCAACCTGACAAGGTGCTCCCCATCAACGACTTCTCCCCGTCGAGAAAGAGAAGCGACCCAGTCATGGGCAGATCCTTCAACATCTTGGAGTGCGTACACTAAGTAAAACTCCCCAATCGCTCACCTATAAGAACGGTGGACCCTTCAGTCTTTTCGTGGGACAGGAATCCCGCAAAGGGGGATTCAACAGAAAAGACCACTTTTGACGTTTCAAGTTCCACGACTTCATCCCCTTCTTGAACAGCCGCTCCTTCATCAACCAGCCATTGAGACAGCACAATATCTCCTTCTATTTTTCCCAATGAGGGAACCCTAAGAACGGTCATCAATGATCTAGTTCTGCGTACAGGTGATACCAGCAACCAAACCGATGCCACCACCAAATGTAAAGAGGCAGTCTCCTTGGAGGTTGCCTCCACTAGTCGAGACAATCGCTCGCGGGTGCGTTGCCTCATACCTCCCATTTTCTCCATAAGGTACCGAGCAGAATGGTCCTGCACAGAAAGTTAGGGGTTGGAAACCGGGGTTGACGCCATTCCCATCTATGTACATCCCTCGTGTCAAGGAATTGCTGATATCCACATCAACGAACAGGGGGCTGCTCTGTTGCATCCATACCATTCCCTCTAAAGCACCTCCCCCATAAATGACCGCCGTGCTTCCCAAGCGACTAATAAGGCTGTTGTTCCCACTGGCTGAGTAGGGCGTATTGGGCTTCCAATCGCACGCAGGGTCGCACTCCTCGTCTTCGTCTGCTTGAGTGCCGTTATAGGGGCTATTGGGATGATCGGTCCAACTATTGCAACCCTGAGGGTTTTCGTTCGAATTAGGGACAGGCGGACTTCCTGTGTAATCCGTCGTTCCACCTTCCGAGTTCAAGAGAGCGACTATATCAGATTCACAGACCGTATCAATGTTTAGGAATCCTTCCCAGAAATCAAGAGTACGGCTATGGAAAAGGATTGCACCCCAATCACCGGGGGCGGCAGGCAAATCGAAGATGCCGAACTCTGGGGAGTGAAAATCGATCTTGCCACCTCGGGTTTGATCATGAATACTCGTAAAGAAAGAGTCGTCCGCAATCAAGAGACTATGGTTGTGTATGTCCACATCGTTTTGACTCCATTCAGGGTTCTCTGGCTCGTCAGAAACTTTGACGATAGCACCATCAACCTGGAGATAAACAGGGCTGAGCGATCCCGCCAATGCGCTATAACTTTCAAAACCATCACTAGGGAGCACCACCAAGTCGTTCGTCAGCAAATAGGGAACATTCCCCGAAAAAGGAACGCCACCAGTTGAACCGTCCAAAGCTCCCCAAACAGTATCAGGGTTCACATTAGCTGGATAGTTCAAAGCTGTGTCGGGATCGGTAGCGGGTGCGGTAGCATCGTTGGAGTCTTCATCACGAATCACCCAACCGTAAACCTGCACAGCATTCCTAACACAGGGTGTAGCCCCCGAATTACAGGTCACTGTATCGGCTGCTGTCTTATCAAAGATATTTGACATCGGTCGCTGGTTGCTTGCCCCATCTCCCAACTCAACACCCGCAGGAATCCGGGCTTGATAGGGGCTATTGTCTCGGAAAAGCGAACTAGAGATACTGGGCTCTGTTGCATCATGTTTGTTTTGATCAGCACCTCCAAGAACGAGGAGGTCTGGGTCGGTGCCCGGTGTAATGGGGAATCCCCAATCTGGTTGATCCAAATGGACATAGAGCCCATGTCCAATCTGAATCTGAGAAAACCCTGGAGGAATGGGTTTCCCACCCCCTCCCTGTCCTACGGGGAGGAGAACGGTAGCATCGTTATCCAAAATCTGATTCCCAATGAATGTGGGACCTGTATGTTTGATATAGATACCCCCCCCCGTATTCCCTTGGAACGTATTGGAGATAATCCGCGGGGTAAGGAAATTGCCACCCGGATCAACAAACTCATTCCGTGCAGCCAAACCTCTCCAACTATTTTGACTGACCGTGTTGTTGAGCATCTCCCCTCGTGATGGAGTAATGGAACCGATACAGTCACCTAATGAACCATCGTCAAGGAGGAAGTCAACACCATGCCCCGTGTCATAACCATCACCATCCGCTCCATTCTCGTTAATAATCGCCCCATCAAGCGTGAAATCAAAGATGTTTTCGAAGCGCACGCCGCCCAGTCCATTCCTTCGGACCCGATTGATATCGTTGGAACTGACAATGACAGGGACGGGCTGGCGCAAATCACAAGCTCCTACACCCGAATCGGCATCACCACCTAACATATAGATACCCCAACCCCCATTATCTTGAATGGTGACACCATCCACTACGGGGTCCTGTGTAAACTCAATATAAAGTCCATCACTCCCGTTGTCGTGAATGCTTGTGGTGAGATTGGGCAAAGACGAACCCTCAATAATGAAGGGGCTGTCACTGGCATGGATACCTCGTTGTCCGTTGTGGTGAATTTCCGTACCAAAGGTCACATCAAGGTTAAAGTCTTGTGTCGCCGCTATTCCGTGTCCTAGGGACCAACCGACATCCGCATCTCCCACACGGAAAACCGCTCCAGGATCAGAAGGACCTGTAAAAGAGATCGCGGCGGCATCAGTCTGTCCGCCACCTCCACCAAAGAGAACACGAACATCTTCTAATAGCCCACTAATCTGAGTCTGAATCCGAAGACTACCCCAATCTCCACCCGTTTGCTGCCCCCTAGAAAAGAGGTCTCGGTTGGAATCAATGGGTGTAATCGTGCAGGTAAAGAGGATTTGATCAATCTCTCCGTTGCAGTCGTCTGCGACACTCGTCCACGAAATAGGGTTCGCATCTGTTCCACGACCCTCCAAGAAACCACTCACAAAAAGGTCAACGCCTGTATTATCTACAACGATATTCCCCAGTCCATCATCAAAGGGTGTGGGGTCGCCCATCTTGATAACCGTCCCCTGATTGATAGCAAGCCTAGAGCCAGAAGCAACACGCACATCCCCTTCAATGAAGTAAGCCATGGGTGTGTCGGGAGCGCCATCACCTGTTGTGTCAATAAAGAAGGGTGTCCATGTCGTATCCACGCCAACGACTCGGTCGGTAATGGAACATTCAAATCCACAGAGATTAGAGCCCGTATTTGGCTCGGGAACGGATGGTCCATGGAGAGCAATCACTGGGAACTGTGTGCCTAGAGCAGCCCCACTATCCACCATGAAAGTATTCGCCAAACAGTCATCACCGGTTCCCAAGACACCGTCAGGACCCCTCCCCATCGTGGTGGGAATATCAGCAGGATTCACTGTCTGACAGAGCCATTCTGCTCCCATAGAAGGGTGTCCCGCTACGGGATACGCTTCGTTGTTTTCAAAGAGAGAGCCACTGACCATGGGGAATGTGCCAGGGATATCGCTTCCCGACTCCTCAA
>JACNFQ010000039.1 GCA_014384545.1 bacterium
ACTAATTGAAGATATGAAAGAGTCGCTTAAAGGGCGGTCAGACCCCGATATTCATTCCAACTAGTAAATATCCTGGTGTAGTCGGATAAAGAACCGTGTGGGGCAAGCAGATATGCGACCGTTTATTTTGGTTTGTGGGGAGTTTGGGTTCCGGGATTCAATGGCATGTAAACACCCGACGACTTCCCTTGATTGGCAGATCTCTTGGCGGAATCGCCTTTGCCAAGAGAGCCAGGTAAGTTGGGATAGGGGTTGCGCTTGCTGGGGGAGGCGGGGGAGGTGGTAGAGTTGCCCTTGGTGGACCAGCCGTAGGCTGAACCCCCAAAGGAGACACCTGTGGGCATGGCATTTGGCCCCCGAAGAGGGGTCATCATTGAAATTGACAATGGAGTATCCCCCCTCTCGGATGAAGAGGTACGCTATTTAAAGGACTTTGATGCCCTTTACCGCTGTTTGGTGTCAGCGGTTTTCAACTACTGCCCCCGATCAGGGCATCCGGGAGGGTCGGTCTCTTCGGGGAGATTTGTCGCTTCTCTCCTTTTTAGGACGATGGCGTACGACATAGGTAACCCAGAGCGGATGGATGCCGACTTGATTTCGTATGGTGCTGGACATAAGGCACTGGGGCTATACGCGATGTGGGCACTGCGGGATGAAGTGGCACGGGTAGTCAATGGCAACCTTCTTCCATCCGATCAACGCCTCCGTCTGAGGATGGAGGACCTATTGGGGTTCAGACGAAACCCTGTAACGACCTCCCCCCGGTTTGTGGAGTTTGGTTGCAAGACTCTTGATGGACACCCCACGCCTGCAACCCCATTCTTGCGATTATCAACAGGTGCATCTGGGGTAGGGACAGCATCCTCTATCGGTTTAGCATTTGGTGCTGCCGACCACTTTGGGGATGCCGCCCCTAAAGTCCATATCATCGAAGGGGAGGGGGGGATGACACCAGGGCGGGTAGCTGAATCGATGGCAGCGGCAGGAACTTCCTGTCTTGGGAATGCGATCATGCATATTGATTGGAACCAAGCTTCTATCGATAGCGATGCGGTGTGCCGTGACGGCGATACGCCGGGAGACTATGTCCAATGGGACCCCGCTGAGTTTGCTTATCTCCACGACTGGAATGTGATTCGGGTTGATGATGGGTTTGATTTTCAGAAGATCGCCGCCGCCCAAGACGCTGCAATGGGCTTGGAGAATGGGCAACCGACTGCCATCGTCTATCGCACGGTAAAGGGGTGGCGATATGGGATTGAAGGTCGGAAATCCCATGGTGCAGGGCATGCTCTTTGTTCGGAACCGTTTCAGGAAACACTCTCTCCACTTAGAGAGTGGCTTGATGAACCGAATCTTCCCACCTGCCGCCCAGAAAACAGCTCCTGCACTCTAGATCAAACTGGAGATAAGATGGAGGACTGTTATTGGCAGACACTTCAGGCTTTTCGACGCACGCTGGAAGGTCCCTGCAAGGAAATGGCGGTCTTTTTTTCCCGAACGCTACAAAATGCAAAGGAGAGATTAGAGAGCCTCAATCGGAAACCCCACAGATCTGCCTCGGATGTTGAACGCGTGTATGCGTTGGCAAATGAGATTACGGGAGTGCCCGAAGAGATGTCGTTGGTGCCAGGAACAGATGCAACCCTCCGGGGTGAGTTGGGGCGCTCTTTGAGTTGGTTTAACAGTCGCTCTGGCGGTGCATTCCTTGCTGGTTCGGCAGATTTGATGGGGTCTACATCTACGAACAAGTTGGCTGAGGGGTTTGATGAAGGGTTGTGGAATCGTCTTTCCAATCCCGGGTCGCGCCTCTTGTCGGCGGGAGGCATCTGTGAGGATGGTCTTAGTGGAATCCTGTCTGGGGTCAGTAGCTTTGGCGCCCACATCGGTGTGGGGTCGTCCTACGGTGCGTTTATGGCGCCATTGGGTCATATCTCTGCTCGGCTACATGCCATTGGGTGTCAATCCCACCGCGAGACGGTACCCAATAGCCCCTACAAGCCCTTCTTCTTGGTCTGTGCTCATGCCAGCCTCAAGACGGGCGAAGATGGCCCCACACACGCAGACCCCCAAGCCCTCCAACTCCTCCAAGGGAACTTTCCAAAGGGGACTGCGATTACCTTGACACCTTGGGATCCTGCTGAACTCTTCCCATTGGTTACCGAAGCGTTGGTCAAACGACCTGCTGTGATTGCCCCCTTTGTGACCCGTCCAGGAGAAACCGTCCTTGATAGAGGAGCATTGGGGCTACCCCCTGTAACGGCTGCTAAGAAAGGCGTCTATCCATTACGGTATCACCAGGACGCCCATGTGACGGTTGTGCTCCAAGGGAGTGCGGCAACATACGCCTTTCTCCAAGACGCTCTCCCCACACTGGACACTGAAGGCGTTCAAGTCAATGCGTTTTATGTGGCAAGCGAAGAGCTCTTTGATCTGCTGCCTTCAACCGAACAGGAAGAGATTTTCCCAGCATCCTTGCGAGAGGAAGCGTTTGGGATTACAGACTTTACCTTCCCCACTCTGTACAGATGGGTCTCTTCAGAAAGAGGGAGGCTTGCTAGCCTTTATCCCTTCAAGGGAGAGGTATTCCTAGGGAGCGGACAAGGACACCGAGTGGTAGAGCAAGCAGGGCTTGATGGCGCTGCTCAAGTAAGAGCGATCCACGCCTACTTGGAATAAGCCCTATGGGGTGGATTGGGGGGCAACGGTGCCACTCTGAATCAAGTTGTAGAAAGCACCATCTGTCGTGAGAAGAAGCGTGAGGTTGTCTCCAGGCATCGCTTCATAAACCTGCAACAAGCGCCAGAATTTGTAGAACTCCGGGTCTGCTTCGTAAGCTTCGGCATAGATCGTCGTCGATTCGCCATCGGCATCCCCTCGAATCTCTTCGGCACGGCGGTAAGCGTCCGATTGGATAATGAGCAGTTCTTTTTCCATATCCCCTAAAATCTTGGCAGCTTCGCCTCGTCCTTCACTCTTGAACTTCTCGGCAATCCGCTCCCTCTCGGAAATCATCCGGCTGTACACCTTAAACCGCACACTCTCTACATAGTTCAGGTGCTTAATGCGGATATCTATAAGTTCAATGCCATAGGCCGCAACAGAAGGGGCTGCTTGAGCCAAAATGTCCGCAACTAAGACCTCTCTTCCCGCCTTTAGGGAGACAAGGAACTCGGGGGCGACAATGACATCGTCAGGTAGGTTTGAGAGGGCATCGGCAACCCTGTCTTTGCTTCGGACAGTCTCAATCAGGTTATATCCCGTTATCACATTCCGAACCACACTGTCCAAGACATCGTCAAGGCGTGTATGGGCACCACGCTCGTTTCTAACTGTCTGGAAGAAAAGTAATGGATCAGAAATCCGCCACCGCGCTGTCGTATCCACAAAGAGAAAGGTCTTATCTAGGGTGGGGACTTCTTCGGGGTAGCCATCCCACTCCAAAAGGCGCTTTTCAAAACGGTGAACTTTTTGGAGGAAAGGTAACTTGAAATGTATTCCCGCTTCGGTGACGGCAGCACCAACGGGCTTGCCGAATTGGGTAATAATCACCTGTTCGGTTTCGTCAACGATATAAACCCCCGAAAGGGCGACTATCCCCAAAAGGATAAGTGGAATAACACGGCGGTTCATTGACTTGCCCCCAAGTCCATATAGGGTAAGAAACTAGGGACGCGACCATCCATTACGAGAATCTTGGCAACCCGAGCTACCAACTCTTCCATCGCTTCCAGATAAAGCCGCACCTCTGTGACCTCTTTGGCGTTCTCCCAGGCGGCACGCACCGCATTGAACCTAGCGACATCACCACGCGCTTCGTTTACTCGTCTAGAGGCATAACCTTCGGATTCAGAAACGGTCTTTTCAGCTTCGCCCCGCGCCATAGGAATCTGTTGGTTGTATTCCTGTTGGGCTTGGTTGATAAGTCGCTCTTTTTCTTGGGTCGCTTCGTTTACGGCGTTGAAAGCTGGTTTGACGGGGTCGGGGGGATTGACATCTTGGAGCTGGACCAAATCAATCGTAACACCGGTGCCATAAAGAGTCATCGCCTCTTGAAGGAGAATCTTGACTTCTAACTGGATTTCGTCTCGACCACTCGTTAGCACTTCATCAACGAGCCTGTCTCCCACCACCTTGCGCATAGAGACCTCTGAAAGGTCTCGCAAAGTCTCGGTGGGGTTGCGGGTATTAAAGAGCCATGCTTGGGGGTCGGAAATGGTGTATTGAACCACCCATTGGACATCGGCGACATTTAGGTCGCCCGTAAGCATCAGACGGACATCGTCCATCCCATCACTTTTGTATTCACTGCGAACACCCGCACGCAAGGTCCTAAACCCAAACTCCTCTTTGAGCTGTTCGCGGGTAGGAACCAGAACGACAGTCTCAATGGGGCTAGGCCACTTGAAATTAAGTCCGGGGTCTGCCGTGCGAACAAAACGCCCAAACTGCCTGACGACAGCTGTGTATTGGGGTTGTACCTGAAAGACTGAAGAGAATAGGAGCCAAATGGCTACAGTTCCCCAAAACGCCTTCATAAAACATCCGGGATTGATATTGATGTTTCGGTTTTGCCCAAACGCATCATCAAACATCTGTTCTACATCGGGTCTTGCCATAGTGTGATTCTAGAGCCCTTGACCCTTTGGAGTTAGGCGTTACAAAAGTTTCGTGTACTACCCTTGTTCCAAGCCCGTAGCAACGATAGCAGCCGTTGCTCCACGATCATCACCACCGTCCCAATCACTTGAATAATGAACCCCACAATACCCCAAGTTCTCCAAACAGATTCACGCTGGTGGTACGACGCACTGTCCCCTCCGCGAGATTTATGGTGTTCCCACCCCATCTCATGCCCCTTTATTCCCATATAGATCATTCCCACCAAAGAAGCAATAGATCCAACAGTTGGAACGAAGGCAACCAATACAACACCGACACCAATCCAAGCTTCGTGGGCAACGCCCCAAAACAAGGGTAGGGCGAACGCCCCAAAACAGAAGCCCTTGGGAGCATCCTTAGGGTAATCTACCGCTTCGGGAATAAACGCACCTGACATATTCTTTACCTCCGTATGGCACTATCCTATCAGGGTTAGGTTGAAAGAGTAAGTTTGGAGGGCTTAGGACCTTCTGGGTAATCCTTCCCCACTGGGAATGTCCTCAAAATGTTGTAATACGTATCCCGCTGGGCAGGAACTCTACCTAAATCTCGAATCAGTCGGACGGCATCTTGGGGCTTGACTTGATTGTGAACACCTGTTGCTTTTACGACTTCCTCGTGGAAAACAACACCCCCAAAGTCATCACAACCATACGCCATCGCCAATTGACACATCTTGATCCCGTCCGTGACCCATCCCGCTTGGAGGTGAGGAAAGTTGTCCAACATGAGCCTAGCTGTCGCACAGTGGCGTAGATACGCTTCCCCCCCGGGTGTCTTAAGGGGTGAAAGTTGGGTGCCCCCTGGTTGGAATCCCCAACAGATAAACGTCGTGAATCCCCCCGTT
>JACNFQ010000096.1 GCA_014384545.1 bacterium
CTCCCACCGGGACACCCAATGGTGACAGGACAACAAACCGTTGACTTTGATCTCTGTAATGTGGAATATAGTGATGTTGCGATTTGCTGGGGAATGAACTTCATTTCCACCAAAATGCCCGATGCCCACTTCCTTACCGAAGCACGGATGAAAGGGACAAAAGTGATCGTCATCTCTACCGATTACAACTCCACCTGTAGTAAGGCTGATGAAGTTGTCATCATTCGCCCTGGTACCGACCCCGCTTTGGCTTTAGGTGTAGCCAGAGAGATTATTGACGAAAAACTCTATGACGAAGAGTTCGTCAAAGGGTGGACCGATCTCCCCTTCCTTATTCGGATGGATACGAACGAACTTCTCCGAGCCAAGGATCTCTTCCCACGATACAAGAATAAGACACTCACGAATACGCGCATCTTGGAAAAGGGCGAGAAAGTTGCTCCTTTTGCTACGAACGTTGGAGGGCCTACCATCTCCAAAGAACAACGGGAAGCATGGGGGGATTTCGTCGTTTGGAACGAGCATTCCAACGAAGCTGTTGCTGTAAGTAGAGATGAGCTGGGTATCCACGCTCCCCGTGGCGTTGACCCCGCCTTAGAAGGGAGTTTCACAGTAAGAATCAAAGGGAAACGCGTCCAAGTTCGCCCCGTCTTTGACCTCGTTGCACAACATCTCCGAGATACTTGGAGTTTGGAGAATGTAGAGAAAGTGACCTGGGCACCACAAAGTGCTGTAAAGAGTTTGGCTAGGACAACCGCTGCTAACCCAGAAAAGACGCTCTTTATCGTTGGAATGGGACCGAATCAAATGTTCAATGCTGACCAAAAGGACCGATCGATTTTCTTGGTCGCTGCCCTGACTAAGAATGTCGGTTTCTTCGGTGGAAATGTAGGGAGTTATGCGGGCAACTACCGCGCCGCTTACTTCAACGGTATGCCAAAGTATATCGCAGAGAACCCTTTTGATATTGAGATGGATAGCAAGAAAGATCCCCGTGTCAAGCCCTATTTTAAGATGCAATCTGCTCACTTTTATACCCATGGCGATGGACCCCTTGACATTCATGGCAAGGTCTACAACGGGAAAACCCATATGCCCCTTCCCACGAAGCTCTTTTGGTTCTCCGGCAGCAACTCTATTCTGGGGAATGCGAAGGGTCATTATGACGTGGTGATGAACCTCATCCGTCACCCCAATTACCGAAGCGAGAAAGCGGGCAAGCGCATGATTGAAGCCCTCTTTGTCAACGAGTGGTGGTGGACCGCAAGCTGTGAATACGCAGATATCGTCTTTGGTGTAGATAGTTGGGGGGAATACAAAGTACACGACATTACAAACTCATGTACGAACCCCTTTATGCAGGTTATGCCCCTGTCACCGATTGACAGGATTCATGATACCCGTAGCGATACCGAAGTCTACTCTTTGGTTGCATCAGCACTTGCCAAAGCAACAGGCGATCAGCGCTTTGATGACTACTGGCATTTCATTCGAGAAAACAAGGCAAAGACTTATATCCAGCGCATCCTTGACAACTGCAATATCACCAAAGGGTACCAAATTGATGACCTTCTAGAGAAAGCCGAACAGGGCATCCCCGTCATGATGATGGGTCGCACCTACCCCAAGTTTATTGGTTACGAACAGAGTAACGAAAGCAAGCCTTGGTACAACCGCACTGGTCGCTTGGAGTTCTTTAGAGACGAGCCCGAGTTTACTATGCATGGAGAGAATATACCTCTCCACCGAGAACCGATTGATGCGACCTTCCATGAACCCAATGTCATCGTTGCAGAGCCTCACCCCTGCATCCAACCGCAAACACCAGAAGATTTTGGGTTTTCCAGGGATGACCTTTCGGGGGAAGTCCGCCAAGTGAGGAATGTGATCAAAACACCTGCCGAGTTGGTAAAGACGGAACACCCCCTCATGAAAGATGGGTTTACCCATCAATACCTTACCCCCAAGTATCGACACAGTGTCCATACTCTCTTTGTTGATATTGATGTTCTTTCTGTTTGGTGGGCTGGCTTTGGTGATTTCTATCGCCGTGACAAGCGGTCACCTTGGGTTGGGGAGGCTTATATCGATCTCAACCCTAAAGATGCCCAAGATCTGGGGTTCAATGATGGTGACTACATCTGGCTAGATGCTGACCCCGAGGATCGACCCTTCAAGGGTTGGGAGGACCGGCCCAAGGAATACAAAGTAGCCCGAGCTATGATGCGCGTTCGCCACTATCCAGGCACCCCACAAGGAGTGGGTAGAACTTGGTTCCATTTCTTGGGCGCATCCTTTGGTTCGGTAGAAGGACAGAAGAATAGACCAGATGGATTGGCAAAGAATAGCAAAACCTCTTACCAAGCGATGTACCGGTTTGGTAGCCACCAAAGTGCAACCAGATCTTGGCTTCGTCCCACACTCCTAACAGATACCCTGACTAGGAAGAACCTAATGGGACAAGGTATCGGACAGGGCTTTGTCCCTGATGTCCATTGTGCCAATGGTGCCCCTCGAGAATCCTTTGTCAAGTTGGTCAAGGCTGAAGATGGTGGAATGGGAGGCTCTGGGAAATGGTCGCTGGTAGACCGTGGGGTCCGACCAGGAACAGAGAGTGATGTGATGAAGAAGTACATCGCTGGCGATTTCATTACGGTGAGGGAGGGCTAATATGTCAAAAGTATTCAACTGGCAGTTGGGACGGGAGATGGACTATCCCCGAGAAGTTACTTCCCCACAAAAACAGATTGGGTGGATTTTTGATACGAACAAATGTATCGCTTGCCAAACATGTTCTATCGCCTGCAAGATGACTTGGACCTCTGGTCGGGGTCAGGAAAGCATGTTCTGGAACAATGTAGAAACGAAGCCTTACGGTAGCTACCCCACAGCGTGGGACTTGGAAGTGATGAAGAAGATTGGTCCTGGCTCTTGGGAAGAGGGTGTCTATGATGGTCAGACGGTTTTTGAAGCTGCTGATGGTCGCAAGGAAAAAGTTGCAGGCGTTCTCCCCTCTGATGAGGATTGGGCACACCCCAATCACGGAGAGGATGAGATTGCCGGTGGCACGATGCCACAAGGGATGCATATCAACGAGGAGACCCACCCCCTTTGGTTTTTCTACCTACCCCGTATCTGTAACCATTGTTCCTACCCAGCCTGTTTGGGCTCTTGCCCCCGAAATGCAATCTATAAGAGACCAGAGGATGGAGTCGTCCTTATTGACCAAAGCAGGTGCAGGGGTTATAGAGAATGTGTCAAAGCATGCCCTTACGGAAAAACGATGTTCCGCCCTAACCATGAAGTCTCTGAAAAGTGCATTGCGTGCTATCCCAAACTAGAAAAAGGGCTACAAACACAATGTGTGGAACAGTGTATTGGAAAGATTCGTGGGCAGGGTTGGATCTCTAACCCTAAAGAGGGTGTTCGAGAAGATCACCCCATTGATTACCTCGTTCACATAAAGAAAATGGCCCTCCCCCTTTATCCCCAGTTCGGCACCCAACCCAATGTCTTCTATATCCCACCCACACATGTTCCTGCTGACTATCTTGCTCAGATGTTCGGTCCAGGTGTCGCACACGCTCAAGAAGCGTACCGCACCATCAAGAAGGATGAGAAACTTGCGGGACTTATTCAACTCTTTGGCAGTACGCCTTTCATCTTAGAACGATTTGATGTAAGAAACGGTATCGCTAAGGGGTTTGACAAGGATGGAACACTCGTTGCCGAAGTACCAGTAACCGAACCCACAGTCGTTCGGGATCATTACGACAAGAAGCGGGATGTCTACCGCTTGGATGTCACCTAAAGGAGATTACCATGTATACCAGAAAAAACTTCTCTCTTCTTCCCCTATCCTTACTTTTTTTCTTTTCGGCTGGAGTGCTCGGTGCAACGGAGAATCCCTGTGCACCACCCAACCCCACCGAAGTCGTTGCCGTTGCTGCCTCCGTAGCACCTCTCTCACCCGCCAATCCCCTCTGGGACGATGTGCCCTCTATGGAAATCACCCTCTTTGAACAACTCGTTACTCCTCCCGTTGGCGGAGGATCTACACCCACGATCCATGTACAAGCTATCCACGACGGCGAATGGGTCTCTTTCCGCCTTACTTGGTTAGATGATACAGAAAATGATAGTGTAGGTGTTGATACGTTCCGCGATACCGTTGCCGTGGGCTTTCCCATAGACCCTGCGGTTTTTCCATCTCCATTCATGGGTGATGCTACAAATGGCGTCTCTATTTGGCAATGGACCGCGAATAGTCAAGCCGATGCTGAAGGACGAGGCAAGTTTGACGAGATGTACCCCAGCACAGAAGGTGTTTGGTATTTTCCCCAGGATGAGGATATCTCCAACCTCAATGAGGAATGGAGAGGGCATCTACCCGCTGACGCATATATTGCTTATGGCTTTGGTACTTTAGAGCGCTCCTCCCAAGAAGGACTCACGGGGATGGGGCTATACGCTGAAGAGAGCTGGCGTGTCGTCATTCGGAATCGGCTTGACGGGGGAATGCTCCCCCTATCCCCCGAGGGTCTCTCTAAGATGATATTTGCTGTTTGGGATGGAGCTGAAAACGAGGTCAATGGAAGAAAATCTGTGACCCTCATGTGGACGCCATTCGTTCTTTCCCCCCTCTCATAGAATCCTCTGTGCACCATTCACCCCTTCCTAGAGCTGTTCTCTATCACAGCTTATCCCTACTCTTTGCGCATCCAGGAAAGGAAGAGATGAAGAGCATCTCAACTTACCTGTCAGTCATGGAAACCGCCTTCAATGAGGCCAGTGCGCCACAGACCCTTTTGGAGCAGATAGACGCCCTAAAGAAGGTCTTGCCTACTTCAGATATGGAGTCTTTGCTGGAGGGGTACTCTAGAGCGTTTGAGCCAAGCGGGGGACTACTGGCGCCTCCCACAGAGACTTTCCATACCTCCACCACGCCCGGGCATGCCATTACAAGACATGTGGAAGTAGCAGATGTTGCTGGCTTCTATAAGGCATTTGGTGTGAAAGTTGCCGAGGGGTCCGAGCGCCCCGACCACATCACCGCCGAACTTGAGTTTCTCCAGTTGCTTGCCCTCAAAGAGGCACAGGCTCTGGAGGATGAGGGGGGGGAAGAAAACGCTTCTATTTGCCTCAACGCAACGCGTTCATTCCTGAAAGATCACCTATTACTGTGGGTTGTTCCTTTTGCTGAGAAACTGGAGAATCCTGCCGTTCATCCCTTTTATCAAGCCTTGGGTCAACTCCTAAGTGATTTCGTCCTTTGGGATGCTTCTGTTCTTGGCATTGGAGACGCCACACCACAAACGGGCTAGAAGGTCTGAACTTGGTCTCAATCCACTCACTTGAGAAACGAATGGTGGAAAAATGAATAGGATAATCTGACTAGGGAGTGAGATAAATAAATCTCAGTTTGGTTCCCTTTACTAGGAAGGTTGATCGATGAAAACATTCCACTTGCTTCTCTTATCCGTCGTTGCACCCTT
>JACNFQ010000038.1 GCA_014384545.1 bacterium
TCTTCTAGATGGTATTGGAGCGAGAGTACCGGCTCTGATTGAGGAGCCAACCCTTCCACAGTGCCATCATTCAAGGCAGTATGAGTGACGGATAAACCTGTTGCCTCAAGGGAATCAGGGTCTACAGCATATCCATGGTTTTGGGTGGTAATAACGACCCGACCGGTTCGTTCGTCACGCACGGGGTGGTTTCCCCCACGATGACCAAACTTCATCTTGAATGTGTCCCCACCCAGAGCGAGGGCTAAGAGTTGATGTCCTAAACAGATGCCAAAATAAGGTCTTGATTTGGCCAAAATCCCCACCGTTTCAATCAATGCCCCCGTCACCTTAGGGTCACCCGGTCCAGGACTGACAACGATACCAGCAGGGTCATCTCTGAGAATCTCGGATGGAGGAGTCCATGCAGGATACTGAACGACTTCCATTCCTTGTGCTAGGAGGTATTGAATGATACTCCTCTTGACCCCACAATCCAAGAGAGCAATGGGTGGACCCTCTCCCCTATGCACAATCGGTTCTTGGGTGCTGACACCAGTCACCAAGTCCAAAGTCTCAATAGGAGGAGCATTCTCCACGCCATCAAGAAGTTCTTGGGGGGAGAGTTCGGTGGATAGGGCACCTGGAACAACACCCTCACCACGAATACGTTGCGTCAAAGAGCGTGTATCAATCCCTTCAATACCCGTAATGCCTCGACGCACCAGCCAATCTTGGAGACCTTCTCTTCCTCGCCAGGGTGCACCATGAAACTCCTTTACCACCAGCCCCTTTGTGGCCGAACGCTCTGATTCGTTCGCTTCCTCATCCGTTCCATAGTTCCCCACAAGGGGATACGTATAGGTCACAATCTGTCCCGCAAACGAAGGATCTGTAAGCACTTCTTGATACCCGGTCATGTTGGTCGTAAATACGACCTCACCATAGACAGTGCCCGTGGCACCGATTCCTTCTCCTTCAAGAACCGTTCCATCAGCAAGAGCGAGGATTGCTTTCAAAGGAGTTCTCCCCCACGCCCAACGAGAGAACCTTGTCGGATTCGAGCTTTGATTCGCCCTGTCAAGGTCCAACCCAACCAAGGGACATTCCTCCCCTTTGACAAGAGGTCTTCTTCGGCAGGAATCCAGCTCTCTATGGGGTCTACAAGGAGTAGATTGGCCCTCATTCCAGGAAGAATCCTCCCCCCATTCTGCCCCAAGAGTTCCGAAGGCTGTGTCGTTGCCCAAGGGAGCAAGCGCCAGAAAGGAATCCCGCGCTTATGTGCCAATGTGCTCAACAGCGAAAAGGTCAGGTCGGCACTTGAAAGCCCAAAAGGAGCCTCCTCTAATGTCGCTCCTTCCTTTCGTCGCCCGTGGGGAGCATGATCGGTAACCAACGCATCGATCGTTCCATCAACCAATCCTTCCCACAAGGCATCTTGATCATCCTGTTCTCGGATGGGGGGGTTGACCTTCCAACGAACGGGGTTCTCCGATACATCTCTTTGACCCACGAGTAGATGATGATAGGTGGTATCTGCAGAAACCCTAGACCCCCGTGCCTTCGCCTCCCTGACCATCCCAACGGCGTTCTTTGATGAGAGATGAGTCAAGTGGGTCCAAACCCCTTTTTTCTCGCCCCATTCAATATCCCGTGAGACCATCACATCCTCTCCTTCTCTTGGCCAGCCCTGCCCTTCTCCTCCTACGCACCCCTCCGGCAGGTGAAGGGGGCCTCCCGATGTGAGTTGGGGCTCTTCGCTGTGGCAAAAATGGATACCCTTCGACCCTAATGCATCAAGGACTTTGGGGAGAATCTGGGTAGGAACGGAGTCGCCATCATCGGTAAAAAAGCGAACTCCTCTTGACAGATTCCCCTGAATATGGGGGCTGACATCCTCTCCCTTACGAAGTGCTGTACAGACGGGCGCCACATAGATGTCAATGCCATAGTCCTTCCCAATCTGACTCTGTTGCGATACCAAATCTGGGTCTTCAAGAGGAGGTGTTGTATTGGGCATGACCAAGACGGTCGTTACCCCGCCATTCCATAGGGCTCCACATCCTGAATCCATCGTCTCTAACGATTCCCCTCCAGGAACCCTGAGATGGATGTGGGCATCCACCAGAGTAGGTATCAGGTGGAGTCCCCTGCCCTCCAAGACCTCTTCTTGGGGTTGGGGATGTAGTTTTCCCGTTTCAGAAACGACCCCATCCACGATTCGGCAACACCCTTTGACGGGTGGGATGCCGGGATCAGCCAGAAGAGCATCTCGAATGAAGAGGTTACCCAAGGGATAGTTCCTCGATGAGCGCCATCCTTCCCGCCAAACCCCATCTGACTTGATCCAGAATCAACGAAGCTGAATCTAGGAGCAATCCCTTAGCAATATCCACACCCGGAAGAGTTGGACCAGGTGCCATTAGGAACTGTCCGGGTCGAATCGTATCTACTCGCCACGGAGCCATCTCTTTCTGTAGAGCTTTCCCCGAAAGAGGCTTAGCCCACCGCTCCACTTGTGGGCGAAGAAGATAAAGAACCTCTGCCCATTCCGAAGCTTCCTCCAAAGTAGAAAAAAGCGTATCAGCTCCATCAACAGTTCCTTCTCCATGGGGGTAAACGCCGATCTGTACACCGAGCTTTGGCCAAAGAGCAAGGAGAGAGTGGGCGACCCGACTGTGGGCTACATCCCCCACCAAGGCGATTCGCCTCCCTTCTACACCTCCATGAGCCATCAAGGTAAAGGTATCTCCCAAGGCTTGTGTGGGATGTTCACCATCTCCATCCCCCGCATTCACAATCCAAAGAGAGGGATCCAACGCTCTCTGTTCTTCAGGAAGCCCCTTTATCGGCGTACGAATAACGACTCCACTAAAGTCCATCGCCGAGAGATTCAGGATCGTCTCTTCCATCGTCTCTCCCTTATCAAGAGAACTCCCTGTTTCTCCCAAGTCTCTCGTCCACCCCCCCATACGGTGGACCGCTTCGGCAAAGGAGATGCGCGTTCGGGTGCTGGGTTCGGTAAAGATGAGCGCGACGGGCCCGGGTGTTTGGAGGGGCATCCCTCCGTCCTTTAGCTCCTTTGCTCGAGAAAACAAACGGGCAATCTGTCCGGCGTTACATTCATCCGCCCTGACAAGCCCTTTCACCCTAGCTCTCTGCCATAGCGATAAAGGGGGCGATGACCAAACTGACGACTGCCATCAGTTTTAGGAGGATATTCAAAGAAGGTCCTGCTGTATCTTTGAAAGGGTCTCCCACCGTATCTCCGACAACGGAAGCCTTATGGGCATCAGAACCTTTCCCACCATGTGCCCCCCCCTCAATATACTTCTTGGCATTGTCCCAAGCACCCCCTGCATTCGCCATAAAGATAGCCATCATGACACCACTGGCAAGGGAACCCGCCAAGAGACCACCCAACATAGAAGGTCCTCCTGTAAACCCAACCACGATGGGAGCAAAGATCGCTAAAAGACCCGGACCGACCATTTGACGGAGTGCACCTTGGGTTGAGATATCGACGCAACGGGCAAAATCTGCTTGTCCTGTTCCGTCCATCAGCCCAGGAATCTCCCTAAACTGTCTCCGTACTTCTTCAACCATTGCAAATGCCGCTTTTCCGACAGCTGTCATCGCAAAGGAAGAAAAGAGGAAGGGAAGCATCCCCCCTATGAGGAGCCCCACAAGTGTCCTGGGTTCAAAGACATCGATTCCTTCGATATTTGTGACAGAAACATACCCTGCAAAGAGAGCAAGAGCGGTGAGTGTCGCACTCCCAATAGCGAACCCTTTTCCGACCGCCGCTGTGGAATTTCCTACAGCATCCAACTTATCTGTCCTCTCTCTCACTTCGGGGGGTAGTTGTGCCATTTCGGCGATGCCCCCCGCATTATCAGCGATCGGTCCGTAAGCATCAACAGCTAACTGGATGCCCAAAGTGGCTAACATCCCAACAGCAGCCAAGGCGATTCCATACATCCCCATAAGGGAATGGGACGCCAAGATACCACCACCAATGACCAGGATAGGCCATGCGGTGCTCTTCATCCCCAAAGCTAATCCCGAAATAATATTCGTGGCTGCACCTGTCAAGGAGTCTTCGGCAATGCCCCTTGCAGGAGCAGCGGATTCACTTGTGTAATGCTCGGTTATCTTCCCCACAGCGATTCCAACACCCAATCCCACAACGACCGTCCAAAACAGGCTTTGAGCATTCTCTCCACCCATCAGATTCGTTTTCCACCAAGCGAGAGCTACAAAGACAGCTCCAGCGGAAAAAGAGCCTCTATCAAGAGCTTTCTGGGGGTCTCCATCATCATTCGTTTTGACCAGAAAGGTCCCCACCATACTCGCCAAGATGCCCGCCCCAGCTAGAGCGAGTGGTAAGAGGAGCAATCCTTGATTGACATCTCCCCCATCAGCATGGGCAACAGCGAGAATCATCGCACCGATAATGGCACCGACATAAGATTCAAAGAGATCCGCCCCCATCCCGGCGACATCACCCACATTGTCACCCACATTGTCGGCGATCGTGGCTGGGTTTCGGGGGTCGTCTTCGGGGATATCCATCTCGACCTTCCCCACCAAATCCGCACCCACATCAGCCGCTTTCGTATAGATACCGCCACCCACTCTGGCAAACAGAGCGATTGAAGAGGCGCCCAAGGAGAATCCCAAAAGGATATCTAGGACTTGGTCATAGGATCTCGCCTCCCCCCCCGAAGACAACCAAAAGTAAAGGAGCCCCAACCCCAAGAGGGCAATGCCCACCACATTCATCCCCATCACAGACCCACCAGAGAAGGCGACACTCAGAGCCTCATTCAAGCTGTTCCGTGCAGCGGCAGTCGTTCTAACATTCGCCGATGTTGCGACACGCATACCTAAGAACCCAGCAAGGGCAGATGCGACTGCACCCAAGAGAAAGGGGAGTGCAATCAACTCCGTCCCTGCACCCTGTCTTTCGTAGAGGAAATAGAGGAGAATCCCGACGACAACGACGAATCCTCCCAATAGCCGGTATTCGGTTCGTAGAAAAGCCATCGCTCCGTCAGCGATATGTCCCGCCAACTCTTTCATACGGTCGGTACCAGCATCCTTGCTGTTTACCTTTTTGGCTTGCCAAGACGCAAAAAGGATAGCCAGCCCTCCAATCGCTGCTGCCATCAGGGGTACCGGAACACCAAATATATCCATAACCTAATCTCCTTGGAGGGATTCAAGTTCCCCTGAGGGCAATCCCCAGCGGTCCATTCCACCCTGATAAATCTCTCTATGACGCGCTAATGCGAAAGCATCTGTCATCCCCGCAATCCAATCAGCAACCCTACGGGGTGAAGGGGGGAATCCATCCACTTTGAATCCGTGCTCTTCAAACTTACTATTGTAAACCCCCTGATACAGATCTTCAACAATCTGGGATACACGTTGAGCCAACTTCTCCTGGGGTAATGAGAGATAGACATTCTGAAATAGGAATGTCTTCATCCCGTCAAGGGCACTTTCCATCGACGCCGACAACCCTATCTTTCCTCCCTGACTGGAAAGAACGACATCTTCTACCAACCGACCCACCCGTTCGCCATGGCTATCACCCAATCTCTCAATGAGATCTTTGGGAATCTGACTCTGCATCAACAACCCTCCACGCAAGGCATCATCCAAATCGTGATTCACATAGGCGATTCGGTCGCTTAGTCGAACGATACACCCTTCTGCAGTAAAGGGCAATGGCGCATCCATAGATAGATCATGGGACCCCTTACTATGGAACTCTATCCCATTGATTGTGGCTAGGGTAAGATTGAGTCCTTTCCCTTCCTTTTCCAACTCTGTGACCACGCGCACGGATTGGACAGGGTGCCTAAACCGTTCCCCATAAACCTGTAAGACCTCGTCCAATGCGCGTTCTCCAGCATGGCCAAAAGGTGTATGCCCTAGGTCATGCCCTAACCCAATCGCCTCGGTCAAGTCTTCGTTCAGCCCCAGCGCTCGGGCAATCGTTCTCCCAATCTGAGTCACCTCAAGAGTGTGCGTCAATCTCGTGCGGTAATGGTCTCCCTCGGGGGCAATGAAGACCTGCGTCTTTCCCTTGAGCCGACGAAACGCTTTCGTATGGAGAATACGGTCGCGGTCAAGTTGGTACGCCGTCCTAAGACGGTCTGGTTCTTCCTCTTGGAGACGTTGTGCTTGAGAAGAGAGTGCCGCTAGGTTTGAGAGGCGGGTGCTCTCTCCCCTTTCCCAAACCGCTCTGGGAGTTAGGGCCAGAACGGTTTTTCTTCCAATGCCTTCGTTATTCCATCGTGAAGGTCAGAAATCTCCAAACGAATCTGTTCGCCACGATCACGGAACCTTAGAGTCACCGTACGATCTACCGCGGTCTGACCATCCACAGTGATTGCCAAAGGAGTGCCTGCTTCATCCTCGCGGAAATACCGTTTCCCAATCGACCCACGACTCTCTACCTTGGTCCGGAACTTCTCCCCCAACAAGGAGGCAAGCTCCAGAGCTCGTTCGGGCATGCCCTCCTTGCGCACCAAGGGGAACAGTGCGACTTCGTGTTCCGCCAGCCGAGGGTGAATCCGAAGAATCGTGTGCTTGGGATCAGTCGTATCCAAAGCGTCAGAAATCACCGTCAAGAAGGTACGGTCTAGCCCTGCAGATGCCTCAACGACCGCAGGAACGAATTTCCCTTTTTCTGGATGAGACAGAGTTAGGTTTTTTCCTGTCTTTGCCGCATGTTGGTCTAAATCCCAAGTTCCCCTATCCGCAACACCCTCAAGTTCTCTTCTCCCAAAAGGAAAGTCATACTCCACATCGATGCAGGACTGGGCATAATGAGCAAGTTCAGAGTCGTTATGGATGCGTGTATGGAGATGTTTTGAACGAATCCCCAGAGTCTTTGAATAAAACGCCATTCTCTTCTCTACCCAACTGTTGAAGAGATCTTGGGACTCTTCTGGATGACAGAAAATCTCCACTTCCATTTGGGTAAATTCCCTCACCCGGAAAAGGAAGTTTCGGGGCGTTATCTCGTTTCTGAACGCTTTCCCAACTTGAGCAATCCCGAACGGAATAGGGAGCCTAGATAGGCGTGCTACTTGAATCGCATTGACGAAGATGCCCTGAGCAGTTTCGGGGCGGAGGTAGGCGCGTGTTGCGGAGTCTTCCATCGCCCCCACCTGAGTGGACAACATGAGATTGAACTGCCGTGGGTCGGTCCAATCGGTTGCTCCACAAGAACAACTCTTCTTGCTGTCAAAGTCCTCAGCCTTTAGCCTCGCTTTACAAGCCCGACAGTCCACCATGGGATCACTAAAGTTCTCTTCATGACCACTCGCTTGCCAAACGGGGGGAGGCATCAGAATCGCCGCATCTAATCCCACGATATCGCTGTTCTTCTCTACCACTTCTTGCCACCAAAGGGACTCAATTCTCCGCTTGAGGGCAGTCCCAGCAGGTCCATAATCCCAACACCCTGAAAGACCACCGTGGAGTGAACTTCCCGGAAAAACGAGTCCGCGTCGCCCACAGAAGGCGACGATCTGGGACAGGTCAGCCATTACGCTTCCGTTGAGGTTTCAGTAGGTGGTTTTGGAGCGATACCTTGGAGCCGTTTCATCAATCGTGAAGCTGTCCGTCCAGCCTTGTTCTTATGAATGACTCCTTTACTCGCCGTCTTTGCGGCGATACGACAGGCGTGCCGAACAGCTTGCTCAGCCGACTCGTCTCTTGATTCAACAGCTTCCAGTGCTTTGCGAACCGCAGAACGAAAGGCAGATTTCAACTTCTTATTCCCCTCTCTTCTCTTATGAGCCTGTCGGGCTCGCTTATTCAATGCACCAATCGGTTTTGCCATAACGGGAACTATTCTACCTTGAACCGAAGGCGTCTACGCCCGTCACCAACCGACCAATGAGGAGCCTCTGAATTTCGCTCGTCCCTTCGAAGAGAGTCAGGACGCGAGCATCCCTAAAAAACCTCTCCGCAGGAAACTCGCTACTATACCCATAACCTCCATGCACCTGAACACATCGATCCGCCGCGTGCATCGCGGCTTCACTGGTGAAGAGTTTAGAGATAGATGCCTCTTTGGTGTATCGCCCCTTTTCTCTCGCTTCTAATGCGCACCTAAGCAAGAGGCGTCCTGCCTCATAATCCGTAACGACATCCGCAATCATCTCTTGAATCAGTTGGAACCCTGCAATGGGGCGTCCGAATTGTTCTCTTTCTTGAGCATAGCGAATCATCTCATCCCTTGCCGCACGGTGAATCCCCAATGAGACTGCGGAGATTCCCAACCTACCCCCATCCAAAGCCTCCAAAGCGATGGCGTGTCCTCGACCGATTTCTCCCAACCGATGGCTATCTGGAATCCTGACATCCTTTAGAACCAGAGCAGCGGTATCTGATGTCCTAATCCCCAACTTGCCCGAGATCTTCTCAGAAGAGAAACCCTCTGTCGTATGGGGAACGACGAACGCCGTAATCCCTTTCTCTACCCCATCCACCTCGGCTAGGGCATAGAGAACTGAAAGGTCCCCATTGGCACCTGAAGTAATCCACATCTTTTCGCCATTTAGAACCCACTCGTCTCCCTTCTTCTTCGCTGTCGTTCTGATGCGTGATGGATCGCTTCCGGCATCAGGTTCTGTCAAAGCATAGGCGACGAGCGCTTTCCCTGTTGCCATCTGAGGAAGCCACTCTTCATGAATCTCTATTGAACCATATTTTATGATGACATTTCCAGCCAATCCACTATGGACGGACAACGCAACAGCGATCCCCGCATCGACAGCGGCAATCTCTTCTATTGCTGACAAGAAAAGAGCGTAGGGCAGCTCCATCCCCCCAAATGCTTTTGGGAAATGGAGAGCAGCAATTCCCTTGGAGCAGATTGCCTCAAAAGAATCGCGACGAAAAACCTCCGTTTTGTCGGCATCTTCCACACCCTCGTGGAGGGATTGGGCAAGTTGTGCAGCAAGCCCCCTTATCCGCTCAGAAAACGCATTCGTCATGACTTCTATCCTAGTCGCCGGTGGGAGATTTTCAATCTAGGAATAAAGGTTTTAGGGATTGAGGAGCAGATGGCGAACTCCTCTTTACAACAGACCACATCGCTTCAAACTGAGGCAACGAGCCCTCTTGAAGCGTAGCTCTCCCGGGCTCCTTGACCAAATCAGGAGGAAGGTACCCCGTCCACAGAGGTCCGTGCTTTTGAGCACGGCTTACTCCGTCCCTCTCCGATAGAAGAAAAGGAGGGCCACCCCTTGAAAGAGCGATTCTTCCCCGAACGATTTTCTGGGCTGTCCAATGCTCCCGTCCTTTCTCTTCGCCCCCCCACTCACGAAGAACCTGATGGGCATCGACCCCCTTGAGGAGCAACTCCTTTGAAGCGCCTCGCGCCCAGGCGACAGCGATTCGCCCTCCCATCATCGACCCTGGACCCACCACCACCGCTACGCCCTCAAAGGAAGGAACAGAAAGAACTTCGCTCAGGTCCTTTACCCCCCTCGATAACCGCTCTAAAAGGCTCTTTCCTGAACAGACAAAGGAAGCGAGAACATCCTCTTGTTGGGCGATTGCCAAACCAGCTAGGGGTCCAGTGGGATCGATGAGCAACCAAACTCCTTTATTCATGGCGAATGATCTTGATGCCCCTTTCCATACCTCCTTTATCCGTAAAGTGGACTTCCCAACATGGAAAAGGGGGGGCTTTTCCCCATTCCACCACCAAGAGTGTGGGCTCTTCCTCTAGGAACGCCTCCAACCACTTGACCTTCTCCTCGGGAAAACCCTGTCGGCGATAGAGGTCGGCATGGAGCACACAACCGAGGGGGGTTTCATAGGGGATCGCTCCTAAATAAGTGGGTGACACGACTTCGCTGGGATCTCCCCCCATCCCTGATACCACGCCCCTAACAAAGACCGTCTTTCCGGAACCCATCTCACCCTCCAAGATGAGAACGCTCCCTTTAGGAAGTTCTCTCGCTAACTTCATCCCTACCTCTTCGGTCTCCTTGGGCGAGCGACTCATTATCTCTTCCAATCGATTTCGCTCCCCTTCCCCCACCAAGAAGGTGCACCTTGGCGTGCGACAGTTCCCAGGGAGGACAACTCCGTCTTTCCTTCCCTGGCCAACTGACACGCAGCATCCCAGTCCTTCTCCCCGATCGTCAAGAGGAGCTCATAATCGCCCCCCTCAGCCCATAATCCTTCTGGCGTGGTGTGGCACTTTGAAGCCCAGCTGCTCAGCTCGTCGTTCCAAGGAGGAGGGTTCTCTTCCTTTATCCCCCATCCAGCACCACCCAAGAACCGCGACAAATCCAACCCCAGTCCGTCTGTGATATCCATCATCGCAGTCGCTAGGGGGGCCAACTCTCTTCCGACCCTAAACGGAGGATGGGGCATCAGTGCATCTTCTACCCACGGGTGATCAATCTCTTGGAGTGCCATCGCCCATCCCAACGGGCGTTTGCCTGGAATTCCTGTCACAGCGACAATATCCCCTTCTTCCATTCCCTTTCTTCCGGGTCCAATCGCCTCTATTCCCCAACCGGTAACTGAGAGCATTCCTTCTCCTGTGGCACGCCCCAAGTCGCCCCCGAGTACTTTGATCCCAAATCTCTTTTCTGCTGCCAACAACGAATCCACGACTTCTTGGAACTTCTGCTCACCAAACCCTGAGGGTAATGCGTATGCCGTAAGAACGCCCCAGGGCTTGGCACCGACTGCCCCCAAATCACTAACGACCCTTGCCACACTATGCCAAGCACCCTCTGCCCATCCGTGAGGGCGTTGGGGCAAAAAGTGACGACCGGGCAAAGAGAGGTCTGTTGAGACAGCGATGCCTCCAGCCGTCCAGTAGGCATCGTCTCCTATCAGAGGGAACGCAGATGAGAGAGAAGCGAGTGCTTCTCGCTCTTTCACAAGACAGCAGAAAGAGCGTCTAGGAGAGCTTGGAGGTTTTCTGCAATCAACTTCCTAAGCAACTTTTTGACAATCGCACCCACCAAAGGGATGCCTGCGTCATATTCAAGGGTGAGGGTCGTCAATGTCCCTTCTCCTTCAGGTGCGAAAGTCCAAACGCCCTTGTAGACTTTGAAAGACCCTTCGGTTTGCTCAAATGTGCACCTTAGGGGCTCTTGGGTCCAAAGGTCCTTCTCAATCCAAACCATCACCTTTCTTATCGGACCCGCCTCAATAACCCCTTTCCACTTGACGGATTGGACGATTTCGTGGGGTCCCCCTTTCTTAGAGAGGATTGACACCTCTTCAACACCCGGCATTTCGGATGCCAGTAGGTGGGGTTGCATCGCCGTTTCCCACGCCTTTTGGGGTGTTGCATTTAGTTCTTTGCAAACTGTGATGGTGTCCATAAGAACCTCTCAAAGGTAGACTGAAAATGGCGGAGGGAAGGTGATTCCTTTGCCAACAAGATGGGAGGAATGCTCTCCCTGCACTCCGCAAGAATGCGGAACGCTTCCGAAACGAAATATCGGTGCCCCGCTGTATAGGTGCGACGAGGAATCGCCAACCGAGTGTATTCGCCATGGGCATCAATCTGCTCCCCCGATAAATCCCTCCCAGCTAATAGAGATCCAATCTCAGAAGACCGAATCCCTGCAACTAAGTAGAGAGCGAGTGCTAGGCTCTGCCCCGGAAAGTCGGTTGGCTTGAGGTGGGGCAACCACGCCCCCGCATCCACGAAGACGGCGTGTCCTCCAGGAGAGACCATAGGAACATCCCATTCTGCGAGACGGTCGTGGAGATCCCTAACTTCGCCAATACGGTGCGTCAAATACCTCTCGTCCATCGCTTCCCATAACCCCACAGCCAAAGACGCCATACCCCTGCCAGACATCCCCCCGTAGGTGGGGAAACCTTCCGAGAGAATCCCTCTTTCAGCGAGTTCTTCGTAATGTTCGCCGTGTCGTAAAGCGATAAAACCTCCCATATTGACCAATCCATCTTTCTTGGCACTCATCCACCCCCCATCCATCAGATCACACGTTGCTTTGGCACACGCTAAAGGGCTTTCACCCTCACCTGCTTTCCACTGAAAGTAACTATTCTCGGCGATTCGAGCCATATCGACCCACAACCTGATATGGTGAGCACGGGCGATCTCGTAGACCGCTCGGAGGTTCTTCAGGCTGACGGGAAGACCTCCTGTACTATTGCAGGTTACTGTAGCCACCAGCAAGTCCACATTTCCTTCCCTAATCTGGTTTTCTAGCAAACCCAAGTCAAAGTTGCCCCCCCACAAGCCCTCTTGAACGACACACGCCTTCGTTTCCATCCCCACATGATGGGCGTGGGCAGTCGTTGTATCAAAGAGATGGTTGCTGACGACCACCCCTCCCTTGCGGCCAAAGGTACCAAAGAGGATCTCCTCGGCAGCACGCCCTTGGTGTGCAGGGAGGATACGGTGGAACCCAAAGATCTCCCTAACCGATTTTTCCAGTTGGTGAAAAGACCGACTTCCTGCATAGGATTCGTCCCCTTCCATCAATGCTGCCCATTGAGATTGGCTCATTGCCCCTGTTCCCGAATCGGTCAACAAGTCAACGGTAACGGCATGAGAGGGGAGATGGAAGAGATTCCCCTGAGCCTTCTCCAATGCAGACACTCTCTCCTCAGATGTGGGTGCCGGTACTGGTTCAACCCCCTTGATACGCCATGGGGGGATGGGCAGGCTCATCGGGATCGCGTGCGCCGAGTGTGCCCCGAGGCAGCGACAGCTAAATACTGCCCGAAGAGAACCTCAATGCTCTCCGAAGAGGTAATCGTAGTCGTCCGACTGACCAAGGGACCAAATGAGGTCTGAATCACTTGGTCAAGGTTGGTGAGAGACTTGCTTCCCTTGGTTAGTTCCGCCCGAGCCATAGACGCAAAGATATCTCGATGCCTCAAAAGGAGAGATTTCTGTTCGGGGTCCTCTCCTATAACGCCTGAAAACTCAAAGTCTGCTCCCTCGTGAAGTCTTCGGTATTCAATGACATACCGGTTCCGGATTTCCTTTCTCCCACGCATAGATTAATTATATGGCTAGAAACTCCCGAGGAACACCATCTCCCAAGACAGAATCCTCTCTCCCTACGACCACGGTATCTTCAATGCGAACCCCCATCTGTCCAGGAAGGTAGATTCCAGGTTCAATGGTAATGACCATCCCCGATTCTAGGTTCATCTCCTCCTTCTGTGAGACATGGGGAGACTCGTGACACTCTCGACCCAATCCATGCCCCAGAGAATGACCAAATGCCTCGCCATACCCCGCACCACCAATCAGATCGCGTGATGCTCCGTCTACATCTTTGCAACGAGCGCCTGGTTCTGCACGTTCAATCCCCAACAATAGGGCATCAAGAACGATATGGTGTATCTCGGTCGCCAATCCTGACGGAGGAGCTCCCGGCACAGCCCAAGTCCTCGTCATATCGCTCGCCCATCCATCCACCATCACACCCAAGTCAACTGTGAGAGGTTCGCCACCACCAATTACTCTATCGGTGAAGCAAGCGTGGGGACGGCTGGAAAGGGGTCCCGAGGCTACGATGGGATCAAATGCCATACTTTCTGCACCCTCCTCAAGGGCAAATCGGACAACCTCGGAAGCGAGTTTTCTCTCGGAAACTCCGGGGGCAATAAGCCCCATCAGATGGCGAAAGAGAGCAGCATTCAATCGAGCACTTTCCCTAATTCCCTCTTCCTCATTGGGGGACTTGACCGCACGAATCCTAAGGACCCATTGATCTGCAGATACGATCTCTTGGGCGATGGTATCTGCCCAGCGACTTTCCACTTCGCCCGATACAAAACGGGGCAGATACCCGATTGGTCCCTCTCCCAAAGAGGGTGAAGCAACCTCAAGAGCAGTCTTGAGTAAGTTCCCAGCCAAGGGCGCCTCTACAACGGCTAACCCTTCGCCACTCATCTTCCCAGCCACCTCTCCATACCTTGAATCTACACAAAGGAAAGCGCCTTGGACCGTTACTAAGAGAACGCCTGCAGAACCCCTGAATCCCGTCAACCAAGAAAGATGCGGGGGGTCGTTGACAAGGAGAGCCGTCGCATTCTCACGGTGCAGACGCTCTGCAACTCGTTTCCATTCGCCTTGGGGCATAGGGGTATTGTAGAAGGCGGGACATCCCCTCTTTACGCAATCTTCGGCACAGGGGTTCATGGTGGGCAGGAAGGAGACCGAGTTGTCCCCATGGATAAACCCCTCGGCAGAGAATCGTGATCACTCTCCACCTCGTGCCCATCCACTCGTATCACGAAAGAACCGAGGTATGGGGATACGATGCCCCTATGGTTGCTGTCCTCTTAGCGTGTTTGGTTGCTTTCTTGTGCGGCTCTATTCCTTTCGGCTATATCTTGGTAAAGAAGAAGACCGGAAAGGACATTCGTGACTTCGGTTCGGGGAATATCGGTTCCACCAATGTAGCTCGTGTCCTTGGGGGGAAATGGGGGTATGTCGTCCTGTTCTTTGATATCCTGAAGGGAGTAGCTGGTATTGGATTGGCTATTCTCATTCTTGAGAACGGTTCCTCCTTTTCCACCCCTGCATCACTTCTTGAAGATACCCTTACCGACTTGATTCCTTTTTTCGCTGTAGCTGGGCACTGTTTTTCCCCTTGGTTGGGTTGGAAAGGGGGTAAGGGGGTCGCTACCATGTTTGGGATCACCATCGCCGTCTTGGGGTGGTGGTTTCTCGTTCCACTCTTCGTCTATCTCCTCGTTTCTAAGGGATTTAGAGCTGTCTCTATAGGTTCGTTACTCGCTTCTCTTTCTCTCCCCTTTATAGCTGCTTTTTCCCAAGGAACTCAAGCCACTATCCCCTCTTGGGGATTTGCTCAAGATCAACTCTCGTTACCGATGTTTCTACCGATTACGATCCTTGTTTGGTGGCAACATAGGAAAAACATCCAGAGGTTGGTCCAAGGAAAGGAGAGAAGAATATCGTAAGATGAGAATTGAGGTCGCTGGTTTTGGTGCTTGGGGGCTCGCAGTAGGGTCTCTATTTGCGCGTCAGGGAGCCACCGTTACTTTCCTTACGGCTCCTCATGAAGACGCTGACAGATTCAACCAAACCCACCTCCATCCTCTTTTCCCTCAAGTTGAACTTCCTCCTACACTTCGTGCCCGGGGTAGAGAAAAGAGAGGAAATGCGGATTATTTGCTGTGGGCAGTCCCCGGAAAGTTTAGTGCCGATTGGGCCACTGCTTTGGAACACCATGCAGCTCGCCCCATCCTCGTTCTATCTAAGGGATTAGCGCCCAGTGGGTTTGAATCCGTTGCCCGTTGGTTGCGACGAACGCGTTCGGTACCCGTTTCCGTCCTTTCTGGCCCCAACTTTGCAGCTGAAGTTCTTGCGCGTTTGCCTGCTGCATCCGTAATCGCTGGTGATCTCGCGCCCTTTTTATCTCTTATTTCACGGATTGAGGGGGGGGGTCTACGCCTCTATCCCAGTTCGGACTTTACGGGGGTTGCCCTAGGCGGTATGTTGAAGAACGTATACGCTATAGGTGCGGGTATGTCTGATGGAGCCGCATTGGGCGAAAACGCTCGGACTGCTTTACTCACGAGAGCCTTGGCGGAAATGGGGCGTCTATTTCGGTCACAGGGTGGTCAGGAAGAAACGCTCTTGGGGCTTGCTGGCGTGGGGGATCTTTTCTTGACCGCTTCAAGCCCCCAAAGTAGAAACTGGCAGTTTGGGAATGCTCTCGCCAAGGGCATCAACGCAAAAGGGGCACATAAGGGCGTTGTAGGTGAAAGTGAGGGGTCAAGGACGGTAGAGGGATTGATAGAGCTCTCTAACCGGGAGGGGATCGATCTTCCGCTGGCTCAGGCGATTCATCGCGTCATCCATGGCGAGATTGATGTCAGGGGTGCTGTTGGTGTTCTCTTAGCCCGACCCCCCAAGCCCGACGAACGCTCCTAGCCACCCCCGCTCCAAGAACCCGTTAGGTCGGGGTGTGTGGCTCTCCAAGCCACCATGTCGGGTGTTCCAGGCACAGAGCCGGACGCAAGCGTCCTTCTCTAGCCTCCGTCCCTCATGTCCATCCCCCCGACGCATATGGCAAGGCGTGGAATCTCTGCCCTAGCGGAAAGGGATGCCTCAGGTAGACGTTGGGCGGATCGCCATTAGGGAGGACACCCTTTGTGGGGGGGCAATTGCCCCCCCTCGTCTCTTAGTTGATGATACAGGTATCGCGCTGGAAGAAGACTTCATCGGAGACATTCCCCCTCCGGTTGTCTGTCCAGAACGAATAAATCTCATCCCCATAGAAGGCAACAGCAGGGGAATGTTGTTTCGTAGGCGAAGCGACAAAGTCGCCCAAGGGGACATCTGTCAGTTGCCATACTGGATCGTTGAACCCGAGGGGTGGCAAATCTTCAGTACATCCATAATAGATACGCTCGGCTCCATCCCTGAAATCAGTCCAAACGAGCGCAAGGAGCGCAGCATCGAATTTGTCTAATCGCAACGCGACCGAAGGGTATATAGATGAGACCGTATTGAGGATATTGTTGACCTGCACCGTCGTTCGCCACGAGCGTCCCAAATCGATAGAAGTCTTGTTATAGACATTATCGCTGTTGAAAAACCCAATGTGGAGGCTTGTTCCAGGAGCACCAACCGATTGTGACTCATCCGCCAGACTGGGCCGGATACCCGCACCTAATGTAGTGGAGCTTCGACACAATGTACTTGAACCAGTGTTGCAGGCACCGTCTCCCGCTGTTGTGGAGAATCCGAAAGAATGAACCGTATTATTTGCCTCACTTTGGGGTTGATCTTCAAAGTTGAGGTCAAACCAACCGCCATTGACGGCATCGGGCACATGGACCATCCGTGAATGGTAAATCCGATGAACGGGGTTGCCTGGCGGCAACGAGTCGAATGTCGTCATCCAAGTTCCTGAACCCGCCAAAGCACCATCTGTTCCACCACTGACAGTCACATTGGCATTGCGGTCATCCGAATCCAAAAGGGTGGGGAGAGGGTATGTGGAAATCAACGGATGGTTATCTGGTCCCCAACCGAAGAGATTCGCACCAGGTGAGCCACCTGAACTATGGATTTGACCACCATGGGTAGCGACTGCTGTCGTTTCAATATTACCGACATATCCATCAGTTCCGACCACAAACATCTTCATTCCCTCTTGGGTCTTTAGTGTTCCAGTCGCATGGCGGATATAGGTCGTTCCTGCAGGAGGAGGGCTACCAAGGAAAGAGTAGTGGAGATAGATACGGCTCTTGTCACCATTCGGTAGGTTTGAACGGATATCCACGATATCACAGATTTGACCAGATAAGTAGACTTGTCCCGAGTTAATATCAAAGATCTGTGCCGTCTCACCCAAACTGTAGAACGCAGCATCCGCATCATCCACCAAGAAGACAGCTTCGTCACCGTCTTGTTGCGGCGAAGCGGCTTTGCAGTCGCCCGAAGCGAATATAGGGTAGTTCAAGATACCGATATCTACGGGTCCCAAATCACAAGAGTAGCTGATTCCAAGGTCTTCATCAAAGCAGCTGCTTGAACCTGCAGCAGATTGAATCATTGCATTGTGGTTCCCCGTCGTAATAGCCCTTAGACCGAAACGCCAGATTCCCGCACCATCAATCTGATAGCTATCCATGGTGAAAGCATTTGTGCTGAAGTCATGACGGTTCAAGTCTCCATCACCACCCGACACATCATCAGAACCACCCCAGTAGTTACTGCGGGAATACATACCGTCCCACTCGTAACCTGTGGTGCTACCAAAGCTACCTTGATCCGACAACGGGTCACCATCGGGGTCATAGAAAGAAGGAGTAAATCCAACCGTCATAGGCGTAATGCCAAAAAGGTCTCCTGTCGTTTGAGTGATCTGAACCTGAGGAGGATTGTTCACAGTAAGCGGGGCGCCTGCACCACCTAATGTGGGGGAGTTATCGTTAGCACAGACTTGATCCATAGTGCGGATACTTACGGGGTCGCTGCTATAGGTAGCAAATTCCAAACAAGACTCCAATGAGAACCCTTCATCAGAAGGATCGTTATCGAAGAGGTATAGAGAAGGGCGCAAAGCCGATCCGGGTACCGTTACGGTACACGTTAGTCTGTCGGCGTTGGAATCTGGCATACCCGGCTGCGGATAGGTACAACCAACATCATCCGACCAACAATAGTCGGTGTGGTCATCTCCTCTAGATGGTCCACCCGGCTGTCCAGGCTTCGCCAACCGATACCCTTCCACATTATCCCAAACGATCTTGTCGTTGGTGCCGTTGAAGGGTTGGTCATAAGGCCAACCACCCGTATCATTACAGGACCATTGGGGCTGGAAATCCTCAAACTGTTCTGTGGGGTCGGGGGGATCGGCACTGGGCAAAGCGACACCTTCCGAGAACCGAATGGGGTCACCATCGGGGTCCCACGAACCCGCGTTCATCAATGTAAAAGTATGAACCGCATTGCTGAAGACATTCCCCGACTGAATCCCCAAATGGGCAAGCGGGATACGGTTTCTCCATACAGTCATATCGTAGGCATCTGAAACGGGTAGTCCTGCTGGACAGCCCACACCGATATCGGTTTGACAACCGCGAATAGCGACTCTTCGCTTGATACGCCAATCTCCGTCATTCAAGGGGGGTGTATTGAGCCACAAACCGACCCCCGAAACCTCGTTCAAACACTGGTGCTCCCAGAAAGCAGGGTTCGCACCATCTTGGGTATCCCCCGAGAAATCGGAAGCGAAGTTGACTCCGTCATAGTCACAATCCACCTCAACGAATAGATTACGTCCATAGGGGTCATGGCTACGGGAAGCATCGAGGTGGATTAGGGAACTGAATGCACCTGAATCGGGGTCACAATTGGGAAGGATCCCCGCTGGACACTCCCCGGGGAAGGGTTGGAATCCACCATCTCCTTGATCAAAGAGATAAACCCCATCCGCAATGACATCCAATAGAGTCGCATCGGGCGTCCGGAGTGTTCCGGAATCCCAATCCAACTGTTGATCCACAGCGCTTGACGGGTAAATACCGATTTGTGGTGGGAGCTGTCTAACAACCCTCACATTGACACTATGGGTGTCTTGGAGACCAAATGTATCAGTCGCAGTAAGTGAGACAGTAAACTGCGGAAACCCGCCCACGATATCGAGTCCATCGCCAATCCCGTTATAGGTACAAGTCGTCGTTGGCCCTGCCCCGCCTCCAGTGCCTCCACCACAATCCCAATTGAAACTCAGGGATTGGCCCTCAGGATCCGACGAATTATGGCTAGAGAAAGAGACGACAAAGTCGTCTGTGCTAGGGTCAAGAATGCTGACCCAAAGGATATGGTCTTCGGTATCTGGGTCGGTATCATCGGGACCCGATGCGACAGCGTGTGGCGCCCTGTTAACCATATTCCGAACCGGGACTTGGTTGAACTCTGTTTCACCAGCGGCACAACCCAATTCACAACTACCTGGTTGGACATGGGGATCATCGATTCTCAAGTTGATAGGGGCTACCGAATAGGGAATACCTGGCGTTTGGTTCGCAGGGTATTGGCATCTGTCCTCTTGGAAAGCAAAAGGTGAGAAAGGAGGATCGGTATAGGTATTCCAAGTGTCGCCACAATCAAAAGTGAATTGGGAACTATTTAGTTCACTTTCCAAGTCCACGGAGAGATCAGCGACGAGGAGTATGTTTCTCTGGGAGGCACTACTGTCTACGACCTGAATAAAATCGGTTTGAGGGTCGATATATACCACCGGCATAGGGGGTGTATTCGTAATGCGTGCAATATTATGTGTATCTACCACATTCAAAGTAGTGGCGTTGTTGTTACCAGCATCGCTAACCTGTAATGTCACACCAGGTCGCCCCACATCATTATGGGAGCAGGATTCCGTACTTAGTGTTCCCGCCAAAGCACCATCACACCACCATTGGTAAGAGATGGTATCCCCATCGGGGTCCCAAGCCAAGTATCCCACTGCGGGTTCGGATGGGGAGTGCCAGTTGGAAGTGCTACCTACTGGAAGAACCCAGTCAGACCCATTTTCTGTAGCGACAGCGATAGGCGCACGGTTCTGCCAAACCTCAAAGGCCACATACTCCGTGTCAAGAATCGCATTCTCTTGAGCTGTAGCACCATTCGCGACGAGGAGGTCCTCAAGGAGAGGCTCAGGGAAACTCAAGAGATCCCCCACACAATCATCCACAGTAGCGACTGTTACCTTGGCGGAACCAGAGACTTCAAAGAGACGCACTTGGTCCCCGCGGGAAATTCCAAGATTGGCACAGCCACCGCCAATGAGCTGAACCGATGTATCACCCGCCGTTCCACTCACCGCAAAACTGCTCTTCGTATCAATCGCAATTCGTGCTTGGAGCGCGGTCAAGTAATTATCTGCCAAAGGACTCAAGTTGTCGATAAAGATCCGGTCAAGGAGACTGACCACACGGGCGTTATCAATCGTTTCGTAATCATCCGCCAATCCCAAATTGATGTTCAAGCGATCGTCACCCAATGCACCACCTCCCGTAATACAGGAAGCGACCGTCGTTGTCGTAGCACCAATCGTCATGGCATCATCCTCAATACGGACAGGATTGCCAGCTTGGTATGCCTCTGCGGCACATTGTCCTACCCCAATATCGACGAAAGTGTCAGCAGCTGTTGCATCCGAACTGATCGGATCAATGATGTCAGTGGCGTCACAGAGGGTTACTGTAGAGAAAGTATCCGTTGTACCACCGCCGTTATCAGTGACACGAACAGCCGTTCCTGGCACATAGCCTCCCACACAAACACCATCCGCCACATCGACCCAATCATTACCAAACGCACCATCTCTAATCAAGAGGTTTTGGTCGGCAACACAAGAGCCACTTGACCCAAATGTAAACCCATCCCCGTCTGACAAATCACAAACTTCATAAGTAACGGTAAAAGTATCTGGACCCGCTGGATAGGGGTCGGCAAACTGACAAGTAAATGTGGGTGTAAGGTGATTGCCCGCATTCGTCTGCCCGTTACCACAGTCAATAGCATATTCCAGAGCCGACCCATCTGGGTCAAAACTATCACTCAAATCAATCTCCACGGCGTGGAATCCACTCCCAATCGCATCACCACTGTTATAGGAAGCGATCGCAACGGGGCGTTGGGGTTGACCTGGGTCATTCACCCAAACGACGACGACGCGCACATCCTGTGCCTCAGCCCCATTCGGATTCGCCTGAGGATTTCCTTGGTCATCATCCTCTACACGAATCGCAATCAAGTTAGGTCCATCCGGGGGTGCAGCACAGAAATCACTACTAGACGAAACAGCGTAAGAGGGCAAACCAATATCCCAATCACAATCAATCTCAAACTGGGAAATACCATTGTTGACGAGCAACTCACCATCCAAATCCCTAGAGTCAGAAGCGACCCACGAGATTGGCTGACCAGAAGGATGGTTCACATAAGGACCCGTAATCCTCAGTACACCTTGTGGTCTTTGGTTGTGCTCCGAAACATATACATCAAGAGATGAAGTATGTGAGAGAAGAGTGCCACCTGGTCCCCCATCATCCTCAACCGTCAAATCAACGGTGTAACCAGTAGGTAGGACAGCTGGCAAAGTGTATTCGCATGTCCAAGTAGCGTCACTAGACCCTGTCCAGTTCGTTAGGGTACCACCTGTACAGGCGGGCGTATAGGTAGTAATAACACCATCTAGATCGTGGGAACGGGAGCCATCAAAGTCCACACCAAAGATTCCCGAAGGGGGAATATCACCCAAATCCTCGGTACCCGAAGCCAAAACGAAAAAGGCGATCGGTCCGCGGTTCCGAGAAAGATCATCGCAAGGTGTGCCATCATTAGGACAGTCCCCCACATAAATCGTCGTCGTTACAACCTTAGAGGCCCCTTCGGCATCCGTTACGGTCAGTTCCACGGTGTAATCATGCTCATCTGAATAAGTGACTGCAGGGGGCGATATGCCTGTGGAGGTAGCAGGTGTGGCACCACCGAACGCATCGGCATCAAAGTCCCATGCGTAGGTGCATCCATCACAATCGGTTGGGTCAGCCAAAGTGACATCATCAGAGTCAACAGCAACAGCCGTAAACGCAACAGTCGTACCACTAGGGAAATCGCCTACAAAGGGTGTCGCTTGAATCGCTGCCTGAGGAGGCTCATTCTCCGGGGGCAAAACCCGTACCGTAATCTGATGATACCCCTTTACTCCCAGATTGTCAAAGACCCGAAGTCCAACGACTCCTTCTCGGTAACAGTTCAAATCTGTTCCAGCCGCATTACATGCTCCCGAAACACCACCCGAAGAAACAGGCAATCCAAAGGTATCTCCGACAATCGCAGAAAGGAGACCATCCGCCAACCCATCATCATCATCTTGGTCTGTGAGTGTAAAGTTTGCAGGTACACCATCCCAAGTCCCCGTCAAATCCCATTCACAAGATTGGGTCAAATCCCTTTGGACATGACCATCAGGGTCTACACTGGAACGACAATCTAGACTGAGTGTCGCTTCCCATATCAAGTTGTCCACGTATTCAGGAACAATCGGCCCCAAAGTAAACGCTGCTTCTGGGGCTTGATTCCCCGCTAATGGGTCGTGGTCATACCCGGGATCGATAGCGGCATCATCCGCGTACCCCAAAGAGATAGTTATATCTTTCGTCCCAACCTCGCCTTGGTTATCGGTTAGCGATAGCCTCACAGTCCAATCACCGACCGAGGAATATGTACAGAACGCTGTCCCATCACTATTGGTGAATAGTGTAGGAGCAGTCGTGTCTGGATCAGCCGACAAGTTATCCGCATCACAATTCCAGACCGCAGTCGCCGCAGGGTTGAAGCCAGCTCCATCCTCACGATCAAAAGAAGCTCTTCCATCTAGACAGATAGAGAAAGAAGGGGTCGTTGCTGGGTAAGAAGAATGGTCCAAGACACCAGCAGTTTCTGTGCTTGTACAAGCCCCAAAGCCCAAGTCTGGATATCCCAGCTTGATGAAGGCTTCAGGAGCATCATTTCCATAATCATCCAGATAAAACTCCGATGTAATCACAGGAGAACAGTTCGCCGGTTCAATCGTGTCACAAGCGCGCATCCAAATGCGGGGGCGGTAATCACCTGAGTTATATCCAAGGGGGTTATTCAAGGTAAGTCCCACCGAAGTGCCATTAGCAGTGGGCAACCAATTGGCAGGGTTTTCGTCCCAGTCCACCATCCATTCACAGGAGACCGTATTCGAAGCACCACCACCGCCACCCGGACCATCGGGATCCCAAGTACCCCGTGTGTTAAACCCTACGGTCCATTGGCACTGTGCGGTTACATTCATCGAACCGACCAAACTATCAAGTTCACCCAAAGCCCTACCCGACTGCCCGGGTTGCGATGTGGCGTTCAAAAGACGCATAGCAGGAACGGGAGGTCGGTTTGTGTCGGTATCAATTGCCAACCACAAAACGGCACAATCAACACCACCATCCACATCCGTTACTCTTAGACCGACCCGCTTCAATCCAGGGGTGGAATAAGGACCAGCCACGACAACACCCAAACCACTACCATCAGCAAAGGCTCCAGACAAACAGGACTCCTTGGGGTCGCCAGCACCATCTAAATCCGTTTCATAATTGAAGTCATAAGCACAAGTCAAAGGAATCCCTGCAGGGACATCAGGATCAATAGAATCAAGGAGTCCCAATCCCACAAAATCGGTATCACCCAAACAAGAGAGATTAAAGGTATCACTATTTACAGAACCACTAGTGGGCTGTGCAGGATCCAATGTCAAAATCGCTTGCGGAGCGTTGTTCAATCGGGTCGAAAAGGTATTATCTTCAACCCACTCACCATTGTCACAGATGCCGTTGGGACCTACATCGCACATAGCGTGATACATCTTAGCCAAGCCACCACTTGACTCCTCAAAGACCACATGCCAGAACCCGTCAAACATGAGACCCGTTCCAGCGGGTTCAATCGATAGAGCGGGACCATCTTGGACACCAGGTCCGCTCCCGTGGATCGCTGAAGGCACTGTGGTAGGTGCACCCCAAGTTACGCCCTTATCCGTTGATTCGACCCACCAAATATCTTGGTCGCCTGTGTTGTCATCAGAGTAGAAAACGACGAGGTGATCGCCAAGAGGGTCGTTAGGATCAATCACCAAATCCGGGCTCGTAGCCGAAGAAGAACAGGGGGAAAGATGTGAGATATTCATCGGAGTTGGGTCCCAAGTGACATCGCCCGTAAAACCAAAATCAATATCCGCATGGTGGAAATAGATTTGGCTTTGACCCAACGCGCACTCGTGGTCGTCAGACCACACAGCGAATAAGTGGTGCCCATCACTTGATACTTCAAGAATCTGTTGACCGGGACCATTCGTGGAAGCGTTCGTTGCTGGGGGGTCATTACCAGAGATGAGTTGGTCGGTGCCCACCGTCAAGGGAACCTCCAAAACGCTTTGGGGCTCTCCTTCAACACAGGCAACAGGTGTCCAGTTAGAAGAAACAGGGTCTTCCACATCCAAACAGACAGGCGAACCTTGGGTCCCTTCGGCGTCTGTCGCTTTGACAGCGACACGGAATTGCCCCGCTGCAGGGAAAACAAAACCCTGACCATCCACGCCCGTACCCGTGAGGGAATTCGCTTCCCACTGAACCTTGTTCATCGTCGTGGGGTCCGAGCAATCATTCCCTGGATCATTCGGAGGAAGAACGGTCGTTGCGCCTGTTAGATCTTCTGAAAGATCCGTAAAAAAAGCCGAACCATCATAGGAGAAGTCCCACCTGAGGGTAGATAGGGAATCGTCATCACAAATGGAGACACCAAAACCGACGAGCCCGCCCGTAGCTGGGTCAACCAATGGAGTTCCCCCACCATTCTTAGGATCAATCAAAGTTTCATCGTCAAGTAGGGCTGTGAAAGCGCCTTGGGGCGGTGTATCAACTCCATATATCCAGAGTAGAGAAATCTCGGGGGCTGTATTGGCAGTGACCGTTACAAAAGAAATATCGTCATCCTCAACCAATCCGTCTGATACTTTCACGGCGGCAACATAAGATGCTAGATTGGTTGTATAGGTGTGGTTAAGGGTAGGCGTTGCCGTGGATTGCTCGGTATTGAAAATACTTACCTTCGCACCTTGGACGGTTGTGTAATTGTCAAGTAAGGGATCATTTAGGTTCAGTTGCCCAGCAGGAGCACAACTGATCGCAGTCGTTACAGTCGGTGTGGTGGTGATGTTGTCATCCACCTCAACTCTCTCTCCCCCCACCACATTGGAACAATCACCCACGAGGACAAAGGGGTCGTTGAGATTACCATCCGATAGAAGAATAGGCTCTTCATACGCAAAGTCCCAGTCAAATACGAGCGTAGCGTTGGGGCTTGTATCTGTATCAAAGGAACCACTTGCATCAAACTGAACTTGGAAAGCGGAGGGATTGGGGTCAATCACCGTAAAAGCTAAGTCTGCAATGGGAGGAATGTTCTCACTGACCGTTACAGGAGCCGTTCGCGTATTACAAGCCAACTCGCCCGGATGAGGATCCACATCCGGCAAATCACAGTTGTCGTCCAATACGGATACAGACAAGGTGACCGCCTGAGATCCTGTCCCAGGAACCAATGAACCCGCCTCCCAAGAGATATCCGCAAAAACGGTAGGACCACCGAAATCAATCTCAACACAGACCGGATTGCCCGCACCACCCGTACCCGGCTCGCAGAAGCGCCCCTCGTCCATTGTGCTAACCAAACCACCCAATATCTCATCCACACTTACATCTAATGGATCGGCAACCACCAAAGTTCCAGTAGGAATACCTGCCGTACAAGAAACGACAGTCGTCCTATTATTCACCAATGATTCACCAGGATTGTGGGGCCATACTGGGCGCCCATCAAAAAGACCACTACAAGAGCCAACCGGAATCGTCGAAGAACCCACAGGCGCACTCCCAAAACCTGAACCATCAGAGACAGTTGTTTCCACATGGGCGTCAGGACCAGGAGGGCCACCATAGTCTCGTAGAGCATCCCAAACATATTCCATGGTGTGTGTGCCATAACCAGGACCATCCGAATCCGTTGCTTGGACCGACACATCAGACGCTGTCGTTTCTACAAGGCTAGATGGCGTCGCAGTCGGTCCTGCCGTTATCGTAGGGGGGTTGTTCAAATCGGGAGCAGCCAAAACGACTGTCATCAACGCAGAATCCGACGTATCACAATCTATCGTCCAGTTAGTAAATGGGGTGGAGTGGTCTTCAGCCAGACCCCCCAAGTCGCAGGAGAGGAAGCGATACCCCTGACCGTTCTTGAAGAGTGGACCCGGGTCTCCAACTGCGTTGACAAGGGGGCTCCTCAAAGTAATAGTATCCTCTGTAGCTGTTCCTACAACACCTACACCAATAATATCTTGGGGGGTTGCAGGGGACGCATCGATACTCCAAACGACCCATTGCATCCCGCGCACTCGGGCACTGTTGGTGGTTAAATAGTCGTCTGCCAAAACGAACCCAGATTGGAGAGATACGATAAACGTATCGGGATCACAAGACGCAATCTTGGCGTAAGTGGGTACCGAAAGAGGGTCACTGTCCATCACCTGAATCCAACGATTCGTTTCCATCCCCAAACAGCTATTTACAGCCACCTGACTAGCACCAACAAAAGCACCCGCCGTCAATGGTGTTTCTACGGAATCTTGCACACCGTGGGTCGTTACAAACGAGCCACTATCTGATTGTAGTGTTGAAGCACTATCACCAACAACAGTCTGTGTAGCCGTGCCCTGACCTTTGTCATCACCCACCGAAACGACAACAGGCATCTCACAACGAGCTGTTAGGCGAGCACCATCAGCGACTTGGAGGTTTTCGAGCAAGTCAGTATCCAACCGAACCACGCCAGGCCCCGCAATACCACATTCCGCAGTATCAAAAATAGCATCAGCATTGCCATCACACTCAACGACCAAACCATCAGTAGGTCCTTGCCCCGCTAATGTCCCCATATTGTCATCCATCGCTCTAACAGGCAACCCCGCACCAAATGCCAGAAGATTCATAACCTGAACTTCGTCCTGCCCTGTTCCCCCATTCGCATCAGCAAAGAAGAAACTTTGAGCAGTGGAATCCAACAGTCCCGGCGTACCGCCCGCCACATCAAACTCTGGACCAACCGTTTCGGCATGATCGCCCTGAGACACGCCATCACCCAATCCAAAGGGGGAAGGAATAAAGTCCCAGTTAGAACTCCCAAAAAGACCAGGACCGCCTCCCGTCAAA
>JACNFQ010000098.1 GCA_014384545.1 bacterium
GGCGGCGGCGGCGCAGACCACCACCGTAAATCCAAACTCTATCGCCAGAATGGCGGCCAGAACGGCGCTGATGACCGAGGCGCAGCCGTTGATTCCCCACGCCCAGGGTACCAGTTCCGGAGTCTGCGACGATATCTGACGTAGCCCCAGAGGGAACGGGGTGGAGGTTCAAGGGTGGTGGTTGGACAGGTTGGATTGGAGCATTTGTGATTCGGTTGGGGAGCCGAAGCGAAGTCGTATGGGGAGGCGAAGCTCAGTATCTATTGCCATGGCCCCCTCCAAGCCCCGTGGGGACGACTCCCCCTACACAACGGGGCATAAAGAGAGATGTCACACGACGCGTTCAAGGCGAAGAAGGTGTGATTGCTTTGCTGAGTTCGGCATCTACTTTCGTCCATCCACTCTTGGTTTCGGCAACCCTTGTGGATCGGTTCGTTGATGGAGATACGGATGCCCTCACTTGGCGCCTGGTCATTCGTGGAGATGAGAGTCTAGAAGAGGGAGAGATTCGGACGGTTGTTGAAGCTTTTGAAGCTTCACTGTAACGTGTTTCTGCAGTGAATCGTGATGAGTATTGGATGGCGCGGGCGATTGAGGTCGCATGGAAGGGGGAGGGGTGTACAGGAACGAATCCCCTAGTGGGGGCCGTCTTGGTCAAGGATGATGTGGAACTCTCTTCGGGTGCCTATTCGCGTTTTGGTGGAGAGCATGCCGAGGTCAAAGCCTTGCGCGGGAAGGATGCAGAGAGTGGTACTCTTTATACAACGCTAGAGCCCTGTGTTTACCACGGGAAAACCCCCCCTTGCACGGACATAATCTTGGAAAGCGGGTTAAAGCGTGTGGTCGTAGGTATGGAGGATCCCAATCCGCGAATCAAAGGGCGGGGCAACGCCCTATTGACCAAGAGAGGTCTTGAAGTCGTTGTGGGTGTCTGCGAGGATGAAGTAGCTCTGCTCAACCCCGCCTATCTACTCGGCATCAAAAAGGGGCGTACAGCTGTAACACTAAAAGTAGCGGTGTCCCTAGATGGCCGCATCGCTGCCGCAGATGGTTCATCTCAGTGGATTACTTCTGGTGAGGCTCGCCTGGACGGAAAAGCACTCAGGAATCGTCATCACGCTCTCTTGGTGGGAGCAGGAACTGTGGTCGCCGACAATCCTCTCCTTGAACGCTCGGCACACCCCGACTTACCTTGGTATAGGGTGGTGATTGACCGCCAAGGACGAATTCCTTCCACGTCCCATATCTTCGGTGCTCGTGATTTGCTTTGGTGGGGCGATAAGAGTCAAGATGTGCCTCCTTCTGCTGAGAGAATAGAGCCGGAGGACTTGAGCGACCTCCTCGTCTTGCTTAGAGAGCGGGGCATTCAATCCCTCTTAGTTGAGGGCGGAAAACTGGGGGCTGCTCTTCTTGAACGGGGGCTTGTGGACCGATTGGTGGCGTATGTCGCACCGGTCCTTTTAGGTTCAAGAGGATTGGGATTCTCACCCAGCACATGGGCAACTTTAGAGGATGGAGCTCGCCTAAGAGATCTCTCTATAAAGAAGGTGGGTGTGGATGTACGTATTGAGGGCGTTCTTTGATGTTTACGGGAATCGTGGCAGGAGTAGGAGTCGTTGAAGAGGTGACTTCTGTTGAATTAGGGAAGAGGATAGGAGTCGACTTTAGGGGCTTTCCATCTCCCCGGATTGGTGGTTCAGTCGCTTTGGATGGCTGTTGCCTAACGCTAGAGAAAGCCGAAGGAGATACAGCCTTCTTCTTCCTGTCAAGTACGACTCTCAAAAAAACGACTTGGGGGAATAAGGACTTGGTGGGAAGAAGGGTAAATCTCGAGGCTCCCTTGGAGATGGGACAGCCTCTTGGGGGGCATTGGGTATTGGGGCATGTGGATGGTGTCGCTGATGTGCTCTCATTAGTTGCGACTGAAGGAGGAGGAGCCCTCCTGACCCTAGCTCTTCCTCCCACTCTGATACCCTTCGCTCCTCCAAGAGGGTCTATCGCGGTCAATGGCATCAGTTTGACGGTAGCTTCAGCCCAAGATGGAGTGATCGATGTCGCTTTGATTCCTGAGACCTTAGAACGGACCGCCATACAATCCTCAGTGATGGGTTCGAAAGTAAATCTAGAAGTCGATGTCTTGGCTCGGTATGGAAGAGGCGAATGGTGAGCCACGAGAGGAGTGTGAAGAACGCTGTTCGAGCGATTCAAGATGGCCGCATCGTCGTTGTGGTGGATGATGAGAATCGTGAAAACGAAGGGGACCTTGTCTGTGCGGCTGTCCATGCCACACCCGAAAATGTCAATTTCATGATCAAAGAAGCCCGTGGGCTTCTCTGTGTCCCGATGCTTGCTGAACGGCTAGATGCTCTGGGAATACCCCAGATGGGTCGTCGGAATATGGACCCTCTTGGGACTGCCTTTACTGTTTCAGTGGACGGTGTTGAGGGAATTACTACGGGAATCAGTGCTAGAGAGAGGTCTAGGACGATACTAAAGTTGGTTGATCCATCTGCCCAAGTAAGGGATTTGCGGCAGCCAGGGCATGTCTTTCCTCTCCGAGCTGACAAGGGAGGTGTCTTAGCTCGAGCAGGGCATACAGAGGCCTCGATTGATCTTTGCGATCTGGCAGGGCTTCCTCAAGCTGCAGTCATTTGCGAGGTCCTAAGAGATGATGGCGAGATGATGCGGATGAAAGGCTTGAAAGAGTTTGCCAAAACCCACCAACTTCCTCTCCTTACCATTGCCGACCTCATTGAACATCTCTTGGTCAACCGACCAACCATTCACCTCCACCACGAAGCCAAAATGGAAGGGGCAATGATGCGTGTTTTGCTCTTTTCCGACTACACGGGAGCGACACATACTGCATTTGTAGCGGGCAATCCCCAACCAAACTCCCCCTGTCTCGTTCGGGTTCATTCAGAGAGGAGTAGCCAGGACGATTCTGATAGAGACAGCCGCCTTCAACAAGGGATTGACAGGATTGCTGCGGAAGGGGAGGGAGTCGTTGTGCTCTTGGGGATGAACCATCCATTGGCACAAAATGGAGGGGAGAATAAGATGGACTTTAGGGCTTATGGACTGGGAGCACAGATTTTGCGAGGGTGTGGTGTAGGGAAGATGCGCGTCCTGACGAATAACGCTAGAAACATTGTGGCTTTAGAGGGTTTTGGGTTAGAGATTGTAGAGACCCTACCTATGGACCACCTATGAAAGTCCTCATCATTCAGGCACGCTTCAACCATACGATTACGAACCGTCTTCTGATGGGTGCAGAGGGAGTTCTCACCGCAAATGGGGCAGAATGGTCTGTGCGAGAAGTCCCAGGCGTGTGGGAGATTCCTGCTGCAGTGGCCTCTGCGTTGAATGAGGATGTGCCACCTGAGGGTATCGTGGTGTTAGGTGCGGTGATTCAAGGAGAGACAGACCACCATATCCATCTGGCTTCTTCGGTATTTGGGGCATTGGCTCAAGTTCAGGTCGCAGAGAATGTGCCCGTGGGATTGGGTATCTTGACAGTAGAAAACCAAGAGCAGGCAAAGGAACGGGTGGGGGGGAAGAAGGGCAATAAGGGAGCAGAGGCTGCCCTAGCGGTGGTGGAGATGGTGGGTGGGTAGTGTCACACACTCTACTTGACCAGCGAAAAGAGAGGGAAGTAGGCGCTCCGGAACAGATAGTCCTCCACTCATTACAAGAGAATGTGGGGAAGTTTGTTAGTGGGACCTCTTTAGCAAGAAAAGTCTCTGCATCACGAACGGGGGTCTGGAACATTGTCCAGTACTTGATTGATTTGGGCTATGGGATTGAAGCAAGAACGAAACGAGGGTATAGACTGGTTTCGGCTAGGAATCGGTTGACCCCCCCCGAACTGTGGGGTTATCTCCCCCTCTTTTTTTCGCGTTCAGTCCATTGTTTCAACACCTTGACTTCTACCCATGAATTGGCGCGCCGTTTGGCTCTAGAGGGTGCACCGGAGGGCACCCTTGTCATCGCCGAATACCAATCTCAAGGTAAGGGTAGGTCCGGACGAGTATGGCACGCACCTTTGGGGCACTCCTTACTTCTCTCCGTACTCGTTGATTTCCCTGAGGGGTTTCCTCTCCATCAACTCCCCATCACGCTTGCCCTAGCCTCTCAACGGGCTACAGGATTATCTCTAGCTTGGCCCAATGATTTGGTTGTTGGGAAGAAGAAAGCGGGGGGAGTTCTCCTCACATTACTTTCGGGCGAGAGATCCTCCAAAGTCATATTCAGTTTGGGATTGAATGTCTGGGGCGACCCTAATGATTATCCGATGGGGCTTACTGGAAAGGTCGAAACGATGGAGCATGCCGGACTGGTGGACGGTGATTCACGCGTGCGCCCTCACCTTCTAGGGAAGTGGTGTAATGCTCTTTTGGAGACCCTATCCGAACTAGAGGACAACCCCAAAGCCCAGCTAAAAGCATGGCAGGACGCTTTGGTGGGGCGTGGTGAAAAGGTGCGCTGGATAGAGCAAGACGGAGAGCGGAGAGAAGGGCTGTTTTTGGGAGGAGATGAAGGGGGAAAGGGGAAGGTGGATGTAGATGGAGAAATCGTATCCTTATCGGCAGTTGAGACACCTCTATTCGTCAGAGTCGGCTAGACAAAGTTTAGAATAAGGTTTTGGGCCATTAGCTCAGTTGGCTAGAGCGCGCCCCTGATAAGGGCGAGGTCCGTGGTTCGAATCCACGATGGCCCATATCCCAAGAACACGTTAGGTCGGGGGTTGTGGCTCTCCGACGCATGGGGCAAGGCGTGGAAGCCTTGCAAGTGGTGGTCGCCCTAAAGACCTCCGTCCCTTATGTCCACACCCCCAACATGTGGCGACCCGTGGAAGCCTTGCCCTAAAGTAATGGTCGCCCTAAAGACCTTCGTCCCTTATGTCCACACCCCAACATGTGGCGACCCGTGGAAGCCTTGCCCTAAAGTAATGGTCGCCCTAAAGACCTTCGTCCCTTATGTCCACGCCCCGACATGTGGCGACCCGTGGAAGCCTTGCAAGTGGTGGTCGCCCTAAAGGGTTGGGTTTCGCCTCGGGGAGGCGGGGTTCGAACCCGCGACCTCCTGCTCCCAAAGCAGGCGCGCTACCAGGCTGCGCTACTCCCCGTATCGGTCTCTACTTAGAAGCGTGCTCGCGGAGGCAAGAGGCGTCGCTTGCTCGTTGCCCCAGTGATTCCATCAACTTCCCAAATGCATCTGGTGTCACACTTTGACCACCATCCGAGAGTGCTGCAGAAGGGTCTGGATGTACCTCTACCATCAATCC
>JACNFQ010000049.1 GCA_014384545.1 bacterium
CCCACCCCCAATCACCACAAAATCGTATTCATTCCTCAATTCCACGCCATTCTCTCCATTCATAAACAAGCCTCCAATACGTAAAACTGCAGTCTAACTCATCTTTAGCCAATGGATATGCTTGTCCGTTTCTGAGCATGTCCCAGTGCGGGAAAATCCGATTTCACTTCCTCGCCTAAGACAATACCCCGCAAACGCCCATTGAACGACTCGGGTGTAGCAAAGAGGGCTCCTCGCGGAGTGGGAAAGGAAAAGTCAACGATATCTCCGTGCTCGCCCTCCCCTTCAGCAATGAGAATTCCGGACGAGGATTTCACGGTAAATGAGAAATGACCATCCTCTTCTTGGAGATTAATCTCATCACCTAGGAACGAAGCAAAGAACCGCGTTCCTTCAGGTGTAGCCCACCGAAAGATCCCCGCGGACCCATTTGAAGTAGGCATCGATGCCACTTCCATCGCCCGGGGCTCCACATGCCCCGTATCTACCGCATGAATCCAAGTCCAATAATTCGGAAATGCGGTGCCGTGGTTCTTCGCTTGGTAGACCCATCCCCCCTCTACATCCCAAACCTTCCCAAACTGGACGATACTCCCTTCTGCAATCCCTCTCATCGTTGGCACCCTATGAACAAAAGGAAGCTTCCTCAGGTATAGCCTCTCCACCACATCAAATGCTCGTTTGTCTTCTTGACCCCTTTCTGTGCCGTCAGATAACTTCCTCTGCCATCTCACATCCCACACCGCCTGTGCCGTCTTCGCCACCACAGCCCCCTCTTCCAAGACTCCACCCTCCCACTGGACCAAGGCGTTCTCTGAAGAAGCGGTCCACTCCCCCTTCACTTTCTCCTGCCAAGACTGAGCACCTTCATCTCCCAATACCCCAGAAAAGAGAGTAAATCTGTCCGCTTCACCAACACTTTGTCCCGAAAGAATATGGGGCATAATAAAGAACCACTTCCCCTCCTCGGGAAGAACGACCCTAAGATTCCAGAAGTCAAACCAATGAGGTTGCCCCCCAAAACGAAAGGCATTTCTGTAATCAATCACTTGATTCAAGTGCCCCCAAAGCCCACGCAGCATGGAGGGCTGCGCCCAAAGGCAAGACATCCTCATCCAACTTGAACTGGGGGTGGTGGACGCTCACCGTCGTCCCCAAGGCCTCGTTCCCAGAACCAAGTACCATAAACGCCCCCGGTACCCGTTGAGCAAAATAGGAGAAATCCTCTCCTCCCATCACCGGATCTACCTCAACGAACTCCAATAAGTCCTCCGCGATAGCCCTTGAAAACGACCACAGGTCAGGGTCGTTTACTGTGGGCGGATAGGTCTCTCCAGGAAAAGAGATATCGATGGCGCATCGGTGTGCCTCTCCCACCCCATGTGAGATCTCTTTGACCCGTTTCTTGAGCACTTCCATTCCCGACTCGCTCAATGAGCGAATCGTCCCCTCTAGGACGACTCGCTCTGGGATCACATTGTGAGCATCCCCCCCCTTTACCACTGTGATACTAACGACTGCACTGCTAAGGGGATCCGTCTCTCGACTAACAATCGCTTGTAAGGAACCGATGATCGCTGCCGCACAGACCACGGGATCCACAGCGAGATAAGATGCTGCAGCATGTCCCCCTCGCCCCCTAACTACGATCCTCACTTTTGATGCCGAAGCGAGCAAAGACCCCGCTCGCCCTCCCACCACACCCGTGGGCAAGAGGGGCCAGATATGGATCCCAAAGATTCTTGACACCTTGGGAGTTTCCAACACCCCCGCTTCACACATCTTCAACGCTCCAGCACCTCCCTCCTCTGCGGGCTGGAAAATCAACTTGACCGTTCCCTCTAGTTCTTCCTCTCTCGCTTTAAGCAACCTAGCTGCTCCTAATAGCATCGCTGTATGGGCATCATGACCACAAGCATGCATCACCCCTTTGATCTCACTCCTAAAGGGGAGATCCACCGCTTCTTGGATGGGAAGGGCATCCATATCTGCTCGTAGGGCGATTGCGGGCTCCTTACCTGTCCCTATCATCGCTACCACCCCCGTCTCAGCGATGCCCGATTCGTAGGAGACACCTAGTTCTTTCAGCGTCTTAACCACCAACGCTTCTGTCTCTTTACAATCATAGAGAAGTTCAGGTCGGCGATGAATCGTCCGGCGAAGATTCCTTATCCAATCTTCTATTTCTAACGCTTTCAAGGTGATATTCATCAGAAGTCCTCTTCCGGAGCAAAACGGTGCGCAATGGGATACCGCCTACCCCGCCCAAATGCTTTGGATGTTAACTTGAGCCCCACGGTAAACTGTCTGCGCTTGAACTCGGCAAGCCTCGTTCTTCTTGAAATCTCCTTGACAAGAGGAAGCGAATACTCCTCTACCAGTTGATCCAAAGAGAGAAACTCACCAACCATCGCCTCTACCAAAGGAGAGACCTTTCCATAGTCAAAAGGATCCACTTGATTGGGAGCGAGTTCCGCAGTGGGCTCTCTATCGATAACCCCCTCTGGAATACCAAACCCTTTCTGGTGAGCCCATCTTGACAATCCAAAGACATCACTCTTAGGAAGGTCCGCTATGGGTGCAATCGAACCACACATGTCTCCATAGAGCGTGCTATACCCCAAGGCGAGTTCCGTCTTGTTGCTGGTGTTGAGCAACAACGCCCCTCTTTCGTTCGCAACACCCATCAAGAGTAATGCCCTAAGCCGAGCTTGTATATTCTCACTCGTAACGCCACGCTCAATCTTCCCCAATAGAGAAGTGAGTGCACCCTTTACCTCCACGAACAGCTCTTCGATTTTTAGGACCGAAAAAGAGAGCCCCAATCTGTTAGCTAGTTCCGTTGCCCATTGAGTTGATTCTTCCGAAGTATAGCGGGTAGGTAAGAGATAACTGTTGATATTCTCTGCTCCCAAAGCTTCCGTAGAAATGAGAGCTACAAGAGAGGAATCAATCCCCCCCGACAGCCCCAAGACGGCTTGGGAATGTCCCGTCTTGGAGAAATAATCCCGTGTTCCCATCACCAGGGCACTGAAGAGTTCACTGTACCGGTCACGAGGGGAAGAGATCGCCTCGTTATGGGGACATTCCACAGAAGACCCCCTGACCTCAACGACGACGAAATCCTCCTCGAAACTCTTTCCTCTGCCTACAACCTCCCCCTGTGCATTTAAGACCAAAGAGCCCCCATCAAAGAGGAGTTCATCTTGCCCCCCCACCAAATTGCAGACAATGACAGGTATTTCGTTTTCGATGGCTGCCCGTCTATAGACAGCCTCCCTCATGCTGGGCTTGTTTTCATGAAAGGGGCTTGCAGATAGGTTTAGGACGACCTGTGCCCCCATCGCTGCAGCTAATGTTGACGGTTTCGTTGAATAGTCCTCATCCCACAAATCCTCACAAATCGTTATCCCCAGAACCCCCCCTCTAAAGGGGAGGACCTGATGGTTTCGGGCAGGTCGAAAGTAGCGACTTTCGTCAAAGACATCATAGGTTGGAAGGAGAGATTTGTGGAAGACCTGCTCTACTTTCCCCCCCATACAGAAAGCAGCCCCATTCATGCGGACAGGGAGCCCCCCAGGTGAAGAGAGCCCCGCTTCTACATCACAGAATCCCATAAGGATGGCTGGCCCCTCTTCGGTCCAAAGAGCAGCTTCATTGAGTGCTCGACGGTTTGCCTCCAAAAAATCGACACGATTCAAGAGGTCTTGGGCATGGTATCCGGGCAAAGTCATTTCAGGAAAGAGAACGAGGTGGGCTCCTTCTTGGCGTCCTCTTTCCCAGAAAGAGCAACAGCGAGCTAGGTTCCCCTCAAAGTCCCCTACAGTCATATTGACCTGTGCGAGCGCAATCCTAATCATCTCAACCTATCCTAAATCGGAACCCTTACCGACGCCCAACCCACTTCTCCTTCCCTCGTTGCCACCACCCACTTATCCCACGAAACGCCTTGTCCAAATTCTCCTTGATGACCATTCTTTCTTCTCGGGGCGGGGGGGGTGTCAAAGGTTGAGAAAAACTGATTTCTTCTCTCTGCAGCCCTCTGACCGCTTCTTTAGCTCGCTTCCCCCTCCTGACCATCTCCTCTTTATCCAACCCACCCAAGAGCCGTCCCAATCCCTGACTATCTCCACAAGGAGTATGCCATCCACCCCCTTTCTCAACGATGAAGTCTCCCAACCATTCACCGGGGGTCACAATAACGGGCTTTCCTGCCTCTCCAGCATCTAAGAGACGGGTACGAAAGGCGACAGAAGCCTCGGCACTCCCTTCGGGATGGAGGGAAATCCACGCACCAGCTTCCCTTGCATCTTTCAGGAACTCCTTGTGAGATGTGTTCGCTCTCACCTCAAGTCCTTGGTGCGAACAGACAGAACTTGGTGTCCTTCTCCATGCACCAGGATACCTATCTGCCAAGACGACACCACGCCAACGCCCACCTGCCCACTGATGGAGTTTGAGTGCTTGAGAGAATGTCCTGACATCTAGCCAATCCCAGGCTCCTCCCCCCCACAAAATCAGTGACCCCAACGGCGACGGCTGAACGGGAGCTGGTAAAGGAGGAATCAACCAACAGGGGGAAGAGTGAAACCTCTCTCTATGTTGGGGGTTCCGTTGGAGTCTGACTTCTTCCTGCCCCTTCCATCCCACCACAAATCCGCCCGCCAATGCGAATGCCGCATCCTCTAGAGTACGCCATGCTTGCTCAACACCTTTCTGAGGATTCCGGAAGGCATTTTCCTCCACATGGGGCGTCAGGAGGTCAACGATCCAAGGAGCCCCTTCCCAAATCTCTTCACGCTCGAGTAGGAGATCCGGGGGACCTACAATGACATCATCTCTCACTCCCTTCCACTGATCCATGCGACGCCTTGGTGCTCTCATTGCCACAGATCCCATGCTTCAGCCAGCAAATCTCCATCCAATCTCTCCAAGAAGGCGGGGTTTTTCGGTTGGACTAAGAGAGGGGCAATACGCTTCAAGTCTTCCTCCCTAGGAGGAAATCTCTCGCGCAAACTACGGACAACGGGCCACTTCTTGGCAAAGATTCGCCTACCATAAGAAGCCCCCTCTGCCCCCCACATCCAACCACGCTCTCTTGAACGTCTCTCCCTCTCTCGAGAAAAGCGCCAAGCAATCCCCAAGAGCGCGGGGACAAGATGGGATGGACTATTCAAGGCCAAGGCCAACAAGGCGTTCCTCTCCATCATTCTCTCTCTGCACCCACTTT
>JACNFQ010000057.1 GCA_014384545.1 bacterium
TGGGCGTGCTCGGCGTCTCTGGAAGTGTGCCAAACTGATCGTGAATAGGTGGGGGGGCAACCTCCCCCAGCAGCCGAAAGACCTTCAATCCCTTCCGGGTATAGGACCCTACACAGCAGCGGCTGTTGCCTCGTTGGCATTTCAAATCCCCATCGCGGCAGTGGATGGGAACATCACGCGCGTATTAGCGAGGTTCTATCGGTATTCCCATCAAGTAGATACTGCAAAAGGGAAGCAAGAGCTGCAAGCCTTGGCAGACAGATTCCTTGATACTAAGAGACCAGGAGCACATAATGAATCGCTTATGGATTTGGGGGCAACAATCTGTAAACCCAAGTCGCCACACTGTTCATCTTGCCCTCTTTCTTCTTGGTGTCTCTCTTTTCAGGATGGGGACGCCACTAAGTTCCCCCTTCTTGCCCCCAGAAAACGGCCTCCCCACAGGGATGTTGCCCTCGCCTTCCTCTTGGATAAGAACGACCGTATTCTTCTCGTCCAACGACCACCTGGAACGATGCTGGAAGGACTTTGGGAGATTCCCGGAGGTAAAGTCAAGAAAGGAGAATCTCTTGAAGAAGCCGCCCAAAGAGAACTGAAGGAAGAGACAGGCATTCAGGCGCGCCCCGTCAAACCCCTTGGGTCGGTACAACACAGGTATACCCACCTCTCTGTCACCTTGCATCTCTTCCAGATGGAATTCGTCTCACAGGAAGAAGAACGTTCCCGAAAGATCGTTTGGTCTGATAGGGAGACCTTATCCCGGCTACCTATCCCAACGGGGACCCGCAAAGCACTTGCTCTGATGGAGCCTAGGATACCCATATGCTGAGAATCTACTTGATGGCGGGAGGTAGGGGAACTCGACTTTGGCCCCTATCCTCTTCGGTTCCTAAGCCCCTCCTACCCCTACTTCCCGAAGGGCGGACCTTTCTAGAGGAAACGGCTGAACGCATCTCGGCACTTGCCCCACCCTCTCAGTGGATTTTAGGAGCGGGAACTGGAGCGATTGAGGGGCTGGCACATGCTTTACGAAACAAGTGGGATGGGTTTCATTCATTAGAGGAGCCTGGTCCTCGCGATACGGCACCTGCTCTTCTCTATCTAGCTGCCACATTGCGAAATGGAGCGTTTGGTGGGTGTGGTGATGATATCGTCCTTGCCGTTCCTGTTGACCAATGGATGGACCGACCCGACGATTGGGTCTCTGGTGTTCGCAAAGGGGTTCCTTTAGCCGAAGAAGGGTACTTAGTAACACTTGGCATCAAACCGACCCATCCCGTTCCAGGATACGGCTATATCAAACCTGATAAATCTCTTGGGGATGGTTTTGGTGTACTCTCCTTTCTAGAGAAGCCCGATGTGGACGAAGCTACAACCCTTATTCAGGATGGCTGTCTGTGGAACAGTGGAACCTTTTTGTTCAAAGCCGAAGACATGGCAAAAGCTGCAAGAGAGATTGCTCCTCGCCTTTGGGAGGGTATCTTGGGTGTTGTGGGTCGTTCCCACCGTGCCGACAAGCCTGGTGATGCGTTCCTCACCTTACCCAAGACGAGTTTTGATGTCGTCATTGCCCAAAGCCACCCTCAGGTTGCCGTCGTTCCCTGTAATCCAGGCTGGAGAGATCTGGGCACATGGGAAGCTGTAGCTTCTTTTTGGGAGGAGGGGGGAACAGACCCTCTCGCGAAACAACTCGTTGAGGTAGATAGCAAAGGAAACCTCGTCCATACCCCAGGAAAGACAGTCGCTTTGGTGGGCGTAGAGAACCTCGTCGTTGTGGAGGGTCCTGAAGGTCTACTGGTCTGTGCTCGCTCTGCGGCGCAGAGAGTCAAAGAAGCAGTTTCTCGCCTTGAAAAAGGCTCTTCTCCAAAGTAGGATTCGCTGGTTTAGGGCATCGGGCACGCGCTCCCGTAGCTCAACTGGCAGAGCGTCGCCCTCCGGAGGCGAAGGCTGCAGGTTCGAATCCTGCCGGGAGTGCCCAATAGGAGGATTTTGACATCGTGAAATGGCTCATACTTGGTGGAACAGGAAAGATCGGTAGCCGGTTGATATCCCGCTTGCTCCAAAGGGGAGAAACTGTTGTTCTTTCTACCCGTTCTGCCCCTAGGAAAGGGGAATGGAGAAAGGGCGTTTGGACCGTCTTTGCTTGTGATGATGAAGCGTCTCCAGCCTTTATTGAGGCCTTTGGCAATGCAGATATTCTTGTCAATCTTGCTGGCGAAGAGATCGCTTCCCACCCTTGGACCGAGGAGAGGAAAGAGGAGATTGTCCGTAGCCGTGTTCAGACCACTTCACTCCTCTCTTTCCTCATGGCTCATGAAGGGGAGAACATACCCAAAGTGTGGTTGAACGCCAGTGCTGTGGGTATCTACGGCTCGGGCGTAGGAACTGCTCATGAGGAGACACCCTCGGTCCCCAGTTTCTTATCGGAGACTTGCCAAGCATGGGAGGCTGCTGTGGAATCGCCCGCAGGCGTTCGTACGGCGATTCTCCGCTTTGGAGTTGTCTTGATGAACGAGGGGGGTGCCTTTCCGAAAATTCAGATTCCTTTCCGCTTTGGGTTTGGTGCCTGGTTGGGTTCAGGCAACCAGTACTTCCCTTGGGTTCATGTCCACGATGCAGTAGAGGCAATTCTCCAAGTCGCGCGCAATCCCGAAGCAATCGGTGCAATCAATATCGTCGCTCCTGTTGAGGATTCAGCAAAGTCCTTCGCCCTTGCCCTAAATGACGCTTGGGGTCGTCCCCGCATACAGATGGTTCCCCCATTCAAATGTCGTTGGCTGGGTGGACTTTATCGGGCTATGAATGGCGAAAGGAGTGTTTTGGCACTTGAAGGCCGCCCCGTCTCTGCTGAAAAACTCCTTGGTCTGGGCTATCGATTCCAATACCCCAAAGCGATAGACGCATGTTCCGCTTTGCTCGCTTCTACTTAGAGAAGACTCCCGCAAGGAAAAGACCACCTTTTGCCAAGGCGAGTCCTGCCCCTACAGACAGAAATGTGTAAACCCAACCAGCAAGGAGGGGATCGCGTCCTGCACCCACCCCCTCTAGGGTCATTGCACTGAAAGTCGTCAGCCCCCCCAAGAATCCGGTCAGAATAAAGAGTGCTGGTAGCCCACTTTTTTGGGACAAAGTCGGATAAACAAACCCTACCAAGAGTGCCCCCAATAGGTTGACAGGTAGGGTAGATCGCATCCCAAACCCCAGCCACAACGCGACACCATACCTGACCGAAGCACCCAAGGCACCCCCAATTGCAACCGCAAACCATTCAGCCATATGTGTGGGATGATAACCCCCCATGGTTCGCATCGGTATCATTGGCTTGCCCCAAGCAGGCAAATCCACCCTCTTTGATCTCTTCAGGAGAGGCGGTTCAGAACGAACAGGACGTCATGGCGAAAGGATGGCGATGGCTCACGTTGGTGATCCTCGACTAGAGGGATTAGAGGGCGTCTACAACCCCAAGAAGACGACCCATGTCCAGATTGAAGTCGTAGATCCACCCCTAGGTGGCACCACTTCGTTTTCGTCCCGAGAAACGGGGCGGATGAGAGACCTTCCCGGTTTGCTCGTTGTCGTTAGAGCGTTCCTGAACCCTGCCCTGCCTCACCCACTAGGACGAATTGACCCCCTTGGGGATTTGTCCCACTTGGTTCAGGAGGCTGCCTTCCAAGATTTAGCCCAAGTTGAAGGGGCATTAGAGAGGATTCAGGGCGAATTGGCGAAGGGTCTCAAAGACCGCTTACCCGTTGCCCATGCTCTTGAACGATTACACCCTACCCTTTCAGAAGGTTGTTTTCCTTCTTTGTCCGAAGAGGATGAAGTTCTATTGGCTTCTTTCGGTCTTCTAACCCTAAAACCCTGGCTGGTAATCTTCAATCTTGATGAAGGGGACTTGGGGGCAGGTGAAGCGTTCCTTTCAGAGGTTCAGGCAGAGTGGCCTGGAATAACATCCTGTGCTGGGAGTATCGCCGTGGAGGGAGAGATACAGGAGTTAGATGCAGAAGACCGAAGGGCTTTCTTAGAGGACTTGGGTTTGGCTGAACCCTTACGAGACCGTCTCCTACGAGAAGTGATTCACTCTTTAGGCAAACAGGTCTTCTATACGGGGGGGCCCACCGAAGTAAGGGCTTGGTTGGTGCCTCAAGGAGCAACAGCCCAAGAAGCGGCAGGTGCTATCCACGCCGACTTGGCTCGGACTTTCGTCCGTGCCGAACGGTTCCCCGTAGATGACTTGATTCGATTGGGTAGTGAGAAAGCGGTCAAGGACGCTGGATCTTGGAGCTTGTTGGGTCGAGAAGCCGTGATAGGGAGTAGAGACTGCCTCCTTATTCGTCACACAGGGTAACTACCCCTCCCAACGCGCTTCGCCATCTCCCCCATTGGCGCGGGCAAGAACGAAGAGATAATCAGAAAGTCTGTTCAAATACTGTCCGCCCAGCACATTCGATGCCCCCTCTGGTAGTTCCCAAAATGCCCGTTCTGCTCTGCGGACAATCGCTCGTGCCAAATGGAGTGCGGCAGCCTGAGGAGGTCCACCCGGCAGAACGAAGTTCTGGAGAGGTGGCAGGTCCTTGTCAGCAAGGATGAGGTCCGCCTCCAATCTTGAGAGCATTTTCGGGATTAGGCGTTCTTCGCTTCCGGGAGTAGACAAATCGGCACCTAGAGCAAATAGATCTTCTTGGATTCGTTTGAGGCTCTCGATAGGTTCTGCTCCCAGAGAGATAGCCAAACCGAGAGCGCTATTCGCCTCGTCCACCTCTCCATAAGAGCGGACTCGTGGGGAGTTCTTAGGCGTTCGACTCCCGTCACCCAATCCTGTTTCGCCCCCGTCTCCTGTTTTGGTTGAAATGCGTGGCAACTTCTCCATACCGCTACTCTACTTTCCCAAGACCGCCCTCAAAAAGAACAGGAGGTTGGCAGGGCGTTCAGCCAATCGTCTCATGAAATATGGGTACCATTGAGGTCCAAAAGGAATGTAAACCCGTACACGATATCCATCGTCACGAAGTCTCTCTTGGAGGGGGCGATTGATACCATGGAGCATCTGAAACTCAAATCCCTCCCTTCCCCTCCCCTTCTCTTTGGCTTCTTTCAAGATGGAGGTGGCAAGGATGGGGTCGTGGGTTGCAAATTCAGGATACCCCCCCTCATCAATCCCCTTGCCCAACATTCTCTTAGCTAGGGTCAGATAGGCCTTCCTAATCGGCAGTAGCCCTTGGAACGCCACTTCTGGTCTTTCGTCATACGCCCCTTTACATAGTCGGACGCGTACCCCCTTAGGTATCAACGCGTCCAAATCTTGGACCGACCGGTGCAAATACGCTTGGAGCACAATCCCCAAACCCAGCCCCTCCGTCCTCAGCGCAGAAAAAACACCTACCGTTTTATCCACAGTATCGCTCTTTTCCATATCTACAGTAAGTGCAACACCTACCCTTATCGCTTCATCTAGGAGAGACGCTAGGTTCTCCTTGAACAAATCCGAAGAGACCGCCAGTCCTATCTGTGTCGGTTTGAGGCTAACGGTAGCCTGCTCCAACTCGGCTGCTGCCTGAATCACCTCTAGGGTTCCCCTTCTAGAAGCAGAAGCCATCTCCTCGTCTCCGCTCTCCCCCAGCAGATCTAGACAGGTAAGGAATCCTTCTTTAGAGAGCCTCTTGGCAACCCTGACGGCATCGGCTAGATGGTCTCCAGCAATAAACCTTGAAACGACATGTCGAGAGAGAGGAAATCCCCTGACAAATCTCTCCATCTGTTCCGATCTCCCCCACCGAATCAGGAGATTGCGCAAGAGCGTCAATGACCCCACCCCCAAGAGAGTGCTATGCGGGTTTCTAGATCTCCATTATCCCGTTCCACATCCCGTAATACTTCTAGTTCCCACCACCTATCTCCAGTAGGTGCCCTCAACCAGAATCCCACAGATGTCTTGCGCTCTTCTCAACTCGTTTGGAATGTTGCGAGATGCTCTACGCGCACCCCAGCTGGATAATCGGAAGGTTTCCAGAGGTCTAAGCCTGCTCGCCATAGATGGTCTAATTCGCCATCTTGTGTTCCTTCATAAGCCAAACCCGCTCCCCAGTTCAAAGGACCCGTAAAAAGAGCACCATCCCATGAGCCACCTACACGCGTGAACAACCCCCACGACATCTTATCCTGCCGTCTCAATGGCAACCCAAAGACGACCCCCCAATCCATCCCTCCCACATCTCCATTGGGCGCCTCAAATCGTGAACGATAACCGAATTGAATCGGCATCCCCACCCCACCCTTGTCAGGACTATCTTTGCCCTGTAAGAATCCCCCCCCAATGGACCAAGCCGCATTTCCCTCCAATGGAAACGCCACGCTCCCTTCCCACAACACCGCCTTATCTCCGTCGTCCCTACCCAAAGAGAGTTCTGCCCGCCAAGATCCTTGGGACAGCGTCGGGTTGCTAGGCGTCCATCGGCTTCCCTCAGTACCCAAGAATGGGGAGGGAGCAACTGCCAAGAGGAAGAAGAGGAAGAGAAGGGGGAAGGGGAGGATGCGCATAGAGGGATTCTAGACTCGGGCATTCGCCCCAGTCTAGATGTCACGCTCCCCTCCCGACGTGCAATCCCCACAACCTATGGTTACTCCCACCCTTCAAGTTGTCCAAGGGTGGGATACCAAGGGCTTCGCCCTTTTGGGATTGCACGACCCACTCCGGGGTGGTGGATGGCTAGACTCTCTCCCAGTCCCTATGAACTTGAGCGTGTCCCCGCTTCGCCGAGGGATTGCATGTCCCGCTCCGGGGTGGTGGATAGCTAGACTCTCTCCCAGTCCCTATGAACTTGAGTGTGTCCCCGCTTCGCCGAGGGATTGCATGTCCCGCTCCGGGGTGGTGGATAGCTAGACTCTCTCCCCCCCTTATCTTTTGGTGCTCCTGGGGGTAGTTGGATCCTCTTCCCTCTTTTTCTCATTGATCATCCAAGCTAAGTCGCGACTCAAGTCTTGTATAGAAGATGGTGCGGGCAAACCCTTGCGATGCCACCGGGGTAGATTGACCACTTGGAGCCGGGGGGAATCGAACCCCCAACTGGTGATTGCGAACCACCTGTTATTCCGTTTAACTACGGCCCCAATACCGAGAAGTTGATTCTACTGGGGCGGTTCTAGAATCCCCTTACACGGTGGGATGGCCGAGCGGACGAAGGCGCACGCCTCGAAAGCGTGTAGGCGGTGATGAATCGTCTCGGGGGTTCGAATCCCTCTCCCACCGGAGGCTTGTCGCCCCTCTCCTGCCTAACGGCTCTACATAGAATCCCACTATGCCTCACCAACGCCCGAAAGGAACCCGCGATCTTGATGCGGGGCTAATGGCTCGATTTGAGGATATTCGGTTTTCTTTTGTGAGGATTGCCGAAGAGATGGGGTATTCTCTGGTGGAGTTCCCTGTACTGGAAAGTGTTGATCTCTTTGAGCGTTCTACCGGAGAAACGACCGATGTCGTTCAAAAGCAGATGTACCGGCTTCAAGACGGTGCAGGTAGAGATTTGGCACTTCGCCCTGAAGGGACGCCAGGATTGGTGCGCGCTGCGATTCAGGAAGGGTGGTTGGGTGGTCGGAATGGCGAACGGTTTGCCTACTATGGTCCTTTCTTTAGGTACGAGCGCCCCCAAAAGGGGAGGTATCGGCAGTTTGTTCAGTTGGGTGCCGAGTTTATTGGATCGGATACGCCTCAAGCTGATGCAGAGACGATTCTCCTCTTAGCCCAACTCCTTGAGGAGTTAGAGATTGAACATACCTTCAAGATAAACACACTAGGAACGCCCAAAGAAAGAGAAAACTACCGAGAAGTCCTTACATCTTGGCTTACAGAAAGAAAAGAGAAACTACCTAAAGAAGACCAAGCAAACCTAACCCGCAACCCCTTGCGGATCCTTGATAGTAAGCGTCCCCAAACGCGCGCCTTGTTGGGGGATGCCCCCACCATCTTGGATCAATTGGGCGAAGCATCTAAGAGTAGGTTTTCAAGAGTGATTTCTCTGTTGGAAGAAGCAGATATCCCTTTTGAGGTGGATCCCTTTCTTGTTCGAGGGCTGGACTACTACACCCAAACTGTCTTTGAAGCTGTGGGGGCAGAAGGGGCCCAAGATGCCTTTGGCGGGGGGGGGAGATACGACGGTTTGGTAAAGACCCTTGGTGGACCCGACCTTCCCGCAGTCGGTTTTGCTGCAGGGGTAGATAGGTTAGCCCAGGCAACGGACTACTTCGAGGAGCCGCTTCCCTGCCTCTTGATTCCTTTGGGTGATGTGGGGAGAGAAGAGGCATGGCATCTCGCTCTAGAGCTGTGGGCAGAGGGTATCTCTGTAAGAGTGGCATGGCACGAAGATAACCTCTCAAAAGCCCTGAAACGAGCACATGCCAGTGGGGCTGCTTGGGTCATGATCTTGGGCGAAAATGAACTCAACGCTGAAGTGGCTACCTTGCGAAACATGGAGACCGGCAACCAAAAGACCGTCCCTCTCAAACCCTCCCTTATCAAGAGAGCTTTGGGTCAAGATGAAGATGAATAAGGGTCTGGGCGGGCGTCAACTTGCAGGGGAGCTCCGGGCAACGGATGCGGGCAACCCCGTTCGCCTCTTGGGATGGGTCCAAACCCTGCGTGAGTTTGGTGGGAAGTCTTTCCTTGACCTCCGTGATGTCTCAGGGTTGGTCCAAGTCGTTCTTGAAGGCGACTTCCCTCGCCCGAGGAGAGAGTGGGTCGTTGAGATCATAGGCACGGTTCGAATGCGCCCCGACCCCAACCCCGATTTGCCGACGGGTCAGGTTGAGATCGTTGCCGATGCACTTTCCGTTCTCAACGAAGCCCAGACCCCCCCTCTTTATGTAGATAAGGACGACAACGAGCCCGATGAGCTGCGGTTCAAATATCGCTACCTAGACCTTCGGCGCCCTCAAAGGGGGGAGGTGCTCGCTTTGCGTAGCAAGATCGTCCACTCACTAAGGGATCTCCTCCACAACGAGGGGTTCTTAGATGTGGAAACGCCCGTCCTGACAAAAAGTACCCCCGAAGGTGCTAGGGATTTCCTTGTGCCTAGCAGGGAACGCAAAGGGTCTTGGTATGCCCTTCCCCAAAGCCCTCAGTTGTTCAAACAGACCCTTATGGGGAGTGGCATTGAAAGATACTACCAGATCGTGAGATGTTTTCGTGATGAGGACTTGCGGGGCAACCGTCAACCCGAGTTTACTCAGTTGGATTTGGAGATGGCGTTTGTCAATGAAGAGGATATCTTTGGGTTGGGTGAACGCCTCTTTGGTGCTGCAATGACGTCTGCTGGGCACCCCCTCTCAGCACCTTTTATCCGGATGACCCACACCGATGCTCTAAAGAACTACGGCATCGACAAACCTGATACCCGTTTCCCAGCCCCGCTTTACGACCTTGCCCCCACCCTTGGAGGAAAAGGAATCAAGTTTTTGGATGGTGCTTTGGAGAAGGGCGGGATTGTGGTGGGGATGGCGGTTGCAGGGTTCTTTCCCAGTAGGAAGGTTGTGTCCACGCTTGAAGAGCACGCCAAGCGCATGGGTGCAGGTGGTTTGGCTTGGGCGGTTCGTGAAGGGGGTTCTTGGCGGGGAGGGGTTGCGGGGTTTGCTGACCACGTCGCCTTGGATGAGAGTATTAATCTTTGCGGCGTGGCAGGAGACGGTGTTCTCTTTTTTGCTTCTGGAGATGCGCTTTCTAGCAGATTGGGTTTGGGAGCAGTCCACCGTTCGCTTCGGGATAACGGCGACTTGGGTAAGCCCAACACCCCCCACGCTTTCTGTTGGGTAACAGACTTTCCCCTTTTTGAATCTGACGGAGATGGTGGGGTAGTCCCTAGCCACCATCCCTTCACTCTTCCACGAGGAGATCTTCCTCTGTTAGAGAATGACCCCCTTTCCCTTTCTAGCTATGCCTACGACTTGGTGATGGACGGGGAAGAGATTGCTAGTGGTTCACTTCGCTGCCATAACCACGACCTCCAGATTCGAATCCTCAAGACGTTGGGGCATAGCGAGGAATCCCTTGGAGAGAGGTTTGGTTTTTTCCTAGAGATGATGAGGTATGGTCTCCCTCCCCATGGGGGATTAGCCGTAGGTATTGATCGGTTGGTGATGCTTCTAACGGGGTCACCCAGCATTCGGGACGTCATTGCGTTTCCCAAGTCTGCCAGTGGCGTCTGTTTCCTGACCGATGCTCCTGGAGTTGCAGACCCACATAGCCTAGACGGCCTTCTTGACACTTGATTCCGGTCTTTGACCTCCATTGCGACACCCTGACCAAGGGGGGGGCAGAGGGGCTGTCAGGCGACCCCAACCTTCAATGGGATTTGCCTCGGTTCAAACAGGGAGGAGGGCAACTCCAAGTCCACGCTATCTTCACCCCCCCAAAACTCCGTATGGGAGACGCGACCCTCTTTGCAATCTCCCATATTGGAGAATGGGAGAGATACCTAAGAGAAAACGAGGTGGGTGCGGTGCGTTCCCAAGCGGACTTGGAGGGAGAAGGTTCTCTTTCCCTCTTAGCTTTGGAGGATGGTGCACCCTTGGGCGGAGAACTGTCCATGTTGGATTTTTTCTTTGAACTGGGAGTCCGCTTGATTACCCTCGTTTGGTCCTGCGACAACGAGGTGGGTCGGGGGGTAACGGGCACAGGCCCCGCCCTAACTCCGTTTGGGAAGAACCTCCTTACTAAGATGGAAAACCTTGGAGTCGCTGTCGATCTCTCCCACGCTAGCGAGGGGCTGTTTTGGGATGTTCTGGAAAGGGCAACCAAACCCCCTTTAGCCAGCCATAGCAACGCCCGTGCCTTAAGAGACCATCCCCGCAACTTGACAGATTCTCAACTCATCGCACTGGGCAAGAAGGGGGGGCTTGTCGGACTTACCTTTGTCCCTGCATTCATTGGATGCCCCCCCTCAAAGGAGGTGGAATGGGAGTTTGCTCTGGAGGAGGGAGCCAGCCAACTAGCGAACCATGCACGCCACATCGCTGACTTGGCAGGAGTGGAAATCTTGGCTTTAGGGAGTGATTTTGATGGCACCACGAATCCTGTCGTGGGGGATGCCTCGGGCTACCAAGAGGTTCTCCTCCCCGCTCTTGACGGTGTCGGGTTTTCTAGGGTTGAAGTGGAAGGCATTTTCCACGCCAATGCCCATCGCTACTTGTCCACAGTTCTTCCCACCTAAGCGCTGAACACTTTGGGAGAGATGCTAGAACAGCCCTTGCTGAGCGGGAGGTTCGGGCTCGGCGGGGGGTCGGTCTTGGGCAGGGGACAAGTGCCCAAGGTCGTCCAAGATCTCCTGCGCTCTTCGCAATACCAACGGGGGAAACCCAGCCATTTTCGCAACTTCTATCCCATAGGACCTATCCGCCCTCCCCTCCCCCACCTGATGGAGGAAATGAATCTTGGGCCCCTGCCTGGCAACCTCCATCTGGAGATTGAAGATCCCCTCCCTTTCCTCCATGGCGCAGAGTTCATGGTAGTGGGTGGCAAAGAGAGTTCGACACCCCAAGTGGGCTAGATGTTCAGCCACCGCTTGGGCAATTGCCATCCCGTCATAGGTTGCGGTCCCTCGTCCAATCTCGTCCAAGATAACAACGCTCTTTTTCGTCGCTTGGTGAAGGATAGCGGCCGTCTCCGACATCTCAACGAGGAAAGTACTACGACCTTCTGCAATTGCATCACTGGAGCCAATGCGTGCAAAGAGAGCATCCACTACCCCAAAACGGAAGGAGTTTGCTGGGACGAAAGCTCCTGCCTGCGCCAAGACAGCCAACAGCCCCGCGGTGCGGATATAGGTGCTTTTTCCTGCCATGTTAGGACCTGTCACCAGCCCCAAGATACGACTCGGTCCCATCTTGAAGGGATTGGGGACATAGTCGCCCATAGGGAGGGAAGCCTCCGCCACGGGGTGTCGGCTTTCCTCAGCAACAAAGTCGCTCCCCTCCTCTAATATCGGACGTACCCAACCTCCTTCCTCGGCAACTTGGGCAAGGGATACCTCGGTGTCCAGCCCTCCCAAGCGATCTGAGAGCTCTAAGAGCACCCTAGCGCTTTTCTCAACATCCAAAACCAGCCTAGCGAACGCAGAGCGTTGGGCGGCGCGCCAACGCTCTTCTGCCAAGAGAAGTTCTTTCTCTCTCTCCTTGAGTTCTTCTGTGAAATACCTCTCGGCATTCGCCATCGTCTGTTTTCGGATATAACCCTCTGGAACCTTCTCTAGATGAGTCTTTGTGATCTCAATATACCACCCAAAAACACGGTTGTGTTTTACCCGAAGACTGGGTATTTGCCTCTTCTCTCTCTCCTCTTGTTCGTACCCTCTAAACCAACTTACCCCTTCGTTCTTTATCCTGTCCCACTTGGCTAACACCTTGTCAAAAGAGGGGCGAATAAACTCCTCTATATCGGGATTATCTGGGAGTGCTTCTTCAAGCAACGCCAGCAATTTCAAGGGGGGCTCTATCTCCCACCCCTCTGCCTTTTGCTCATTGAGAAGCGTATGGGCTTTACGGGCACGCAACAGCGCTTCCCTGATTGCTACTAAGTCTCTGGGAAGTGCTCTACCCGCCTCTACCCGCCAAGCCGCTCGTGCCAAATCGGGAGTTCCTTTCAGCACTGAAGTTACCGTTTCACAGAAAAGGGGTCTCTCTACCAGCCATTCCAATCGATTCCACCTCTCTTCAATCCTCTCTCTTGAAGTAAGAGGGGCTTCTAGTCTCTCTGTGAGTTCCCTTCGGCCCATCGCCGTTTGAGTCTTGTTGCAGAGGGCAACGAGGGATGGCGCTTCCCCAGAAATCCCCAGTTGGCGCGCTGTTACTCGGTCTATCAACATCCGGTCGCCATCACGCTCTATCCCCACACCCAGGGATAGCCCTTTCTTCCATTTTCCCACTCGGTCAGCAAACCCCAAGGCGTGGGCTAATGCTACTTTGGACTGTGTCACCCCACGCAAACCCATCCCCTCCACTTTTTCAGGAGAGAGGAATCTCTCTAGGGGTCTTATCTCTTTGGTGGGAACTGGATAGGTGCTTCCCAAACGCCATCTACCCCTAAGACGGGCAATCTCTGTCACAGAGATTTTCCCAGAAATAATGACCTCTGCAGGCACCCTTTTCTCTATCGCTTCAGTCACCTTGTCAAATCCTGAACTCCTGGGAACTTGTTGGAGTTTCGCTTGCCCCAAACTAACCTCCAGCGAGGCTAGCCCCCAAGCAGTCTTTCCTCCATGAATCGCTAAGAGCCAATTGGCATCCATCCCCAAATGGCCCTCAGCCGTCAGGGTTCCTGGCGTAATCACCTCCACGACTTCTCGTCTCACAAGCCCTTTCGCTACCGAAGCATCTTCCACTTGGTCAGCAAGTGCAACCGAGTAACCTCGCTTGACCAACCTGCGGATGTAGTCTGAAGCACTCCTCATAGGAATCCCACACATCGGTACGGACTCTCTCCTACCCGTGCGACGACTCGTCAAGACTAAGTCCAGAATCTCCGAAGCCACAACAGCATCATCCCTAAACATTTCGTAGAAATCTCCCAGTTGGTAGAGGACAATCGCCTGAGGGTGCTCTGCCTTCAGGGAAAGGTATTGCCGGATCATCGGTGTAGCGAATTTTTCCCCCGTTGGCATAAGGGCTATCGTATGACAATTGACACACTGCCCACATCCGAACCCCACCAGATTACCTTAGGTCGGAGCGTCCACGCCCCCGCATGTGGCAAGGCGTGGACATGAGGGACGTAGGCCAAGACCGGGCGCTGGCGTCTGGTCTTGCGCCGGAGCACCCGACATGGTGGCTCGGAGAGCCACAATCCTTGCCCTAAAGTGGTGACCTCCCTAAAGGGATGTGGCAAGGCGTGGAAGGGTCGCCCTAAAGGGATGGGTTGTATGTGGCGACGGGACAGATGCGACGGCGACTGTTCCGTCGCCCTAACGGGATGGGGTGAGGCGAGGGCTAGCCGTGGGCGTTGCGGATGCCAAAACCACCCTTAGGGAAGACCCAAAGGATGTGGTCTGGGGCTAGTATTTGGCAAGTACCACACTCAATACAGTTCTCCCATCCAATCTCTAGTGCGCCATCTTCGCCCTTTTCGTAAACCTTAGCTGGGCACGCCCACTGGAGGGCTTCAAACGCCTTGTTGCCCCAATCCCGGTCATCACCAATACAAGTAATGTGGGTTTCGGCATGGTGGTCGTGGTTGATAGTGAATAGTTTTTCTTCGATCGTCGTTGCCTGTGTGACGCCTTTGGCGTCGCCACCTTCGTTATCTGTTGAGCTATCGTTCACTTGCCTAAAACCCGCCACATCTTGTATAGGTCCGAAAGGAGAGCCAAAGGTCTCTTGGCTTTGAAAACGGCCTTAACCAAGTCCTTTTTCTTCTGCCCTTTGGCTGTTCCATCCACAGTGAACAACGACCGAAGGGCATCTGTCATGATTGCTGGGTAATCTTCCATAATGTCCCGCCTACTGCGAAAGAAAGGGAAAACGCCCTCGTACGACTTAAGGTCCTTCAAGATGAAAGAGTCCTCTAGCCGCGTGCGGTATCCCGACAACCCCTTCGCAGATAGATCGTCACTAGCTATTGCTTCTAGCGCGGCTTCGCCAGCCATCCGTCCACTAGCAAAGGCGAAATTGCTCCCCTCGCGATGGACCGCATTCACCATCAAGGCAGCATCCCCGGTCATCAAGAAACCGTCAGAAACCAAAGGGGGAAGACTTGTATACCCCCCCTCGGGAATAAGGTGCCCACCATATTCAAGAGTTTTTCCTCCTTCCAACAGAGGTCGAACGACGGAATGGTTCTTTACGTTCTCTAACAATTCGTAAGAGGCAAGTTTGAGGTCGGCAAAGTCTGTCACCAACCCACCCACCCCTACGCTAACTGTGTTCTTGTTGGTATAAAGGAAGGCATACCCCAAACAGCCTTGGGTAATGTCACCGAAGATCTCAAAGGTCTTGCCTTCCCCCGCACCCACCCCAAATCGTGCTTCAAGTACCCCTTGGGGCAATTCAATGACCTCTTTCACCACAAGGGCGACTTCGGAAGGGTCGGGGCGTTTTCCAAAGCCCGCTTTCCAAGACGCAAAGGCGTTTACTCCCTCACCCGATATCACGATCTTGGCAGGTATCTCTCCGTTGGGGCGGTCGGTTGCCACACCCACCACTCTTCCTTCTTCCATAAGGAGGTCTGTAACGACGGTGGCGGGCAGCAGCATTGCACCTGCTTTCTTCGCCTCCCCCGCCATCCACTTATCAAAGGGAGCCCGCAGAACGGTATAAGCATTTGCAGGACCATCCTCTGATTCAGCAAAGGCGCTGTCGGCAAAACCAAACTTCGCCACGCTGCCACCATCTGTCACCCAGTAATTCTGTTCGGTAACGGGGCGTTCCAAGGGGGCGCTCTGCCAAAAATTGGGAACGATAGGAGATAAAGAGGAAGAGTAAATCACACCACCCATCAGGTTTTTTTCTCCAGGTGCTTTACCTCTTTCAACCTGAAGAACTTTGGCCCCCCCTTTCGCCAATGTAATCGCGGCGGCGTTTCCTGCAGGACCAGCCCCAATCACAACGGCGTCAAATGCGGGCATTCCCATATCCCTACCCTACTCTGTCTATAGCTCCTTGAGTTCGTTGGTCAGTTCAATCATCATCTGCTTGCCGTCGCCGAAGAGCATGAGCGTGTTGTCCTGCCCAAACAACGCATTCTCAATGCCAGCATACCCCACCCCCCTGCCCCGCTTATTGACGATGACCGTCGTTGCTTTCCAAACTTGAAGAACCGGCATCCCGGCAATCGGGCTGTTGGGATCGGTCTCGGCAGCGGGGTTCACGACATCGTTTGCCCCAATCACAAGGACGACATCGGTCTCGTTAAACTGGGGGTTGATTTCGTCCATTTCAATGAGGAGTTCGTAAGGCACATTCGCTTCAGCTAAGAGGACATTCATATGTCCGGGCATCCGTCCCGCTACAGGATGGATAGCGAACTGAACCTGAACGCCCATCCCTTGTAGTTCTTCCATGAGTTCCCTTACATTGTGCTGAGCTTGGGCAACCGCCATCCCATACCCTGGCACGACAACGACCCGTTCGGCAGCCTCAAAAATCATCGCTGCTTCTTCGGAACCTACTGGCTTGTAAGTAATCGCGGGGCCATCACCTGCGACCGCTTCTCCCCCCTCTTGCCCAAACCCACCCAACATCACGCTAAGGAGGCTCCGATTCATCGCTACGCACATGATATTCGTCAGAATCAGCCCACTTGCACCCACCAACGCACCACTCACGATAAGGATTGTCCCCCCCACATTTCCGTCCATGAGAAGAATAAAACCAGCTGCGGCGGCGGCCATCCCCGAGTAAGAGTTTAAAAGAGCGACCACAACAGGCATATCTGCGCCCCCTATAGGGATCACCACCAATTTGCCCAAAAGGAGTGCCAATCCCGTAAAGAGATAGACCGCCAATCTGGGATCTATTACGCCCATTGATGCCAAAATGGGAAGGGCAACCAATGAAAGAAAGAGGATGCCATTTAGCAGTTGTTGACCCTTGAACGTTACGGGGTTACTCAACTTGAACCCACCAATCTTGACACCATGGAGTTTGGCGTAGGCGATGTAAGAACCCGTAAGCGTGACAGAACCGATAAGAACGGTCAAAAAGACCACCCCAACACCCCCCGCCCCACCCAAGTTCTCAACGAAAGCACCCTTGTAAGACTGAAAGAAGAACCCCAAAGCAACCAAGACTGAGGCAAGCCCCCCAAAGCCGTTGAATAAAGCGACCAACTCGGGCATACCTGTCATCTCTACCCGCTTTGCAGCGACACCACCAATCAGAGAGCCAACCGCTAGGGCAATGAGGACCTCCATCCAAGTTACCTCTGTCAATAAAGGAACTGTAAGGAGAACCGCCAAGAGCATTCCCCATGCCGCCGAGCGGTTTCCTGCTTGGGCGGTCTTGACACGCCCAAGTTTCTTGATGCCCATGATGAAAAAAGCGATAGCCACCAAATAGCCTAGGTTCGTTACAAAAGAAGGGAGTTGAATCATTTTCTACCCCTTTTTCCGCCCAAACATCGCTAACATTCTGTCGGTCACCATAAACCCACCCACGACATTGATCATCGCTAGAGCGATCGCTGCCAAACCCAGCCACCGTGCCAAGCCGGGGTTATACCCAGCAGCCAAGAGCGCGCCTACGATGGTGATACCGGAAATCGCATTTGAACCGGACATTAACGGTGTGTGGAGTGTGGGGGGCACCTTTGTAATCAACTCAAACCCCACGAAGGAACCTAATACCAATAGGTAAAGCCCCACCATAACGGGTGAAAGCAGCTCAATCGCTACCCCAGCGTTTTCTAGTGCATCCATTACGCCATTGCCTCCTTGATTCGACTCTCAACAATCTCACCACCCTTCGTAACGACCATCGGTCCTACGATCTCATCATCCGTTTCAACACCCACGACACCCTCAGTCGTCATATGGGCTAAGAGAGTGACAAGGTTGCGGGCATAAACTTGGCTGGCATGGACAGGAACGAGGGCGGGAATATTCGTTGGTCCCAAAATGCTTACACCTTGATGAACGACTGTCTCTCCAGGACTCGTTAACTCGCAGTTGCCCCCATTTCGTGCTGCCATATCAACGACGACAGAACCGGGTTTCATCCCCTCTACCATCTCCTTACTCACCAAGACAGGAGCCTTGCGTCCAGGCACCAAAGCGGTGGTAACGACAGCATCTGCCGCTGCGATTCGCTCTGAAAGTATCTCTCTTTGCCTTGCCAAAAACTCATCACTAACTGCCCGTGCATACCCACCGTCGCCACTCGTCTCTTCTTCCTCCATATCTACCTCAATAAAACGACCACCTAGAGATTCCACCTCCTCTTTCGTTTCTGGGCGAATATCACTGACCTCAACGCGTGCCCCCAGCCTCCGTGCTGTTGCTATCGCCTGAAGCCCCGCTACTCCCGCCCCCAGTATGACCATTCTTGCAGGGGATAGGGTTCCCGCAGCCGTCGTCATCATCGGGAAGATACGAGGAAGTTTATCCGCCGCCATCAAAACCGCTTTGTAGCCAGCGATATTACTTTGGCTGCTAAGTGTATCCATCGATTGTGCCCGAGAGATTCGAGGAAGGAACTCCATCGCCATCGCTGTAATGCCCGCCTTCGCAAGAGCATCCATCATCTTCAAGTTAAGGAACGGATCGATAGACCCAATGAGTATTGCTCCTTTTGTGAGGAGTTTCAGTTTTGCTTTCCCCACGGGCCCCACCGTCAATACAACCTCCGAACCCCATGCGTCCGAAGCGCCACCCATCGTGGCTCCTATCTCCTCATAGGAACGATCCAAAGCACCCGCGGCTTCCCCCGCACCCTTTTCAACGACGACCTTATGTCCTTGGGCGAGCAACCTCTTCACACCATCAGGATTGATAGAGACACGAAACTCGTTTTCACCTTGCTCGTTAGGAACGCCTATTGTTGCCATTCGCTTCTCCTTGTTGGGGTCTTCTCTTGCCCGTGGAAACCCACTTCCTGTAAGCCCAAAGGGGTATTCTATGGCGTGGGGTTCTTTTTATGGATAAAGTTAAGGTCTAAAACAGGTGTACTAACCGTCAAACCCATTGCAAAAGCACCTTGCCCATAGCAGAGCCCGTTTCTAACCTTTCGTGGGCAAGGGAAATCTCTTCAGCGGGGAACAGCATGTCAATCATGGGCTTGATTGCCCCTTTTGCAACCAACGGGAGAATCTCGTCCTCCAGATCCCGTCCGCAACCCATTGTGCTCCCCATCACCGTTTGGTTCTTGATGAAGAGATGGGGCAAGTTGATTTCTCCTTTGGGTCCCGTCGTGGCACCACAAGTCACAAGCCTACCATTTCTTGCCAAGACCTTCATAGAACGATTCCATGTCTTTGCTCCTGTATGTTCAATCACCACATCAGCCCCGGAAGGAGAGACCGCTCTTGTTGCAGCAACCACATCTTCCTTATCGGGATCCACCAAGAGATCCCATCCCCGATTCCTCCTCTCTAATTGCTCAAGCTTAGGACCTCTAGCAGTTCCCACCGTCTTAGCACCAAGGAGGCGTGCTATTGAACCTGCTGCATCCCCCACACCACTTGATGCACCCCACACAAAGACGGTTTCGCCCTGGTGCAACTTCGCTCGTCGCACCAACATCGTCCACGCTGTCAGTGTAGCCAAGGGAAACGCTGCTGCCGTTTGGTTATCTACCTCACTGGGCAAACGAATCCACAGATTAGCAGGGCGGACGACATGGGAGGCGTGTGACCCATCTACCCTTTCGCCATGGATACCATAATCAGGCGCTATGTGATCACCAATCCCTGGGCTAAGGAAGACCCTATCTCCCACCTTAAAGTCCTCCACTCCCGTGCCGATATCGAGTACGACTCCCACTCCATCGGCACCAGGAACGATCGGATACGAGACACCCGGAATCCCCTTTCTGACCCAAATATCTAAGTGGTTTAGCCCCGTTATTTCCATTTCAACAAGGAGGTTTCCTGGAGGGGGCTTATCGATATTGAATGGCTCAAAGTCTAAGACTTCAAGTCCCCCCGGAGCTTTGATTCTTACCCTTTTCCCTTCCACAAACTCATCATACTTTCTCCCTTTGGGGAAACGGTTCTAGAATGGGGGGATGTCACCCGAGCGACCCGCCTCCGAGGACCGACAGGGCGAACCTGAACCCGCTCCAGAAAGTCCCCCTAAGAAGAGAATGCTTTCGTTACAGGGTCTCCTTGATGCACTTAGAGCTCTTTTTGTGCGCACACCGCGCGAGTTGCCAGTACCACCAAGCGAGGAGAACGCACCCCTAGAAACGGAACCCGATTCCCCTTCAGAAGAGCCTCCAGACTTGGAGTCTCCCTCTAACAAGGAGCACCTTGATTCAGATAAAGAAGAAGTGCAAGACAAGGTTGCATCTAATCCCCTATCTGGAAAGGGACTTCTAGAAGCATTTCGTTTTCTTCTAAGGGGAAAGGACAGCGAAGAACCTTCCACAATTACCCCTCCAACCCCAGAGAATCAAGGAGATGAACCGCCACCAAAGAGAGGTTTTTCTTGGGGCAATATCCTTGATGGTCTTGGTGCGATCGGTCGTTTGGGTGCTCCCAAATCGCCCACAATCGCTGTCGTTATACCCCAATCTTTTGGAGCCCCTTCCCAAGACACCCCACAAGGCAATTCCCCTCTGCCCCTGACATCCCTCTTGGGAAGGGCACCTCCCTTGCCCCCCCATCGCAAGGAGCGAACTCTCCAACGACTCCTCCAAGTGCCCTGTGGCTTTGCCCATCTCCAGATTCTTTCTGAGTGGCCTCCACCGGGGGTGCGTCCAAGCGGGGGATTCCTTTGGGAGAAGAGCCCCACTTGGCTTGCCGGACGAACGACGGGTACGGGAGTCTTGCGCCATCTAGATGCCCAAAGTGAAGTGGGACCGGGTCGGATTGTTTGGGGAGAACCCAAATGGGATAATCCTTCCAGAGGTTTGGTTCATTCCTTCCTCATGGGTCCAGGAAAGGTAAAAGAGTCAGTAGTACAGAAGTGGCTAAGTGAAGTCTTTCTGCGGGCAGGACAGTCGTTAGATAGCGCCTTTCAAGAGATCCTAGAACGAGAAGCGACCAAGGATGGAGAACGCTTCTTGCCCATTCTTCCGCTCCTGTCTGCGGTCGCAGAAACGCCCCTGTCCTTGGGAGGTCGTTCTGGATTGTTCGGGCTCCTGAAACCGAAGCCTACCCCTCCTTCTCCTCCATCTCTAGAAACCCTCAAGGCTTGGCTAAACCTCCTGACTGTCCCCGCAACGATCCATTCCCTCTTACCCCACTACCGAAAGAGTCGTATCGCTACTCTGACCGCTATCGTCCCTTCCCAGTCTCGTATTACCTTGGGGTGGGAGAATCTTGAAATCGAAGACTTGGAGGGAGAAAAAGTCCTTGTGCCCCGAGCCTCCCTAGGCGAACCCACGATGACGCTCCACCCTCGGAAGGACCTCATGTGGGGGACAACAGGTGGTGCTTGGAACCGAAAGAGAGACGAGGGGGAAGTGGGATGGATGGCTCGCCTTGCGATCGAGAAGGCAATTCATTATGGTGGCTGGCTAAACCTATTGGAGAAGGAAGCTCTGTCGGGTTGGCAAGCCGTCTGTAATCTCCTTGACGAAGGCCCCACTCTCCAACTGACAGGCGAGAGACGATGGCCCTGGACAGAAATGCTCGTTGCTCAAGTGATGGGAGATAGGAAAGACCTACCCGAAATCTCCGAAGAAGTCCTCTCTAGAATAAATCCTGAATCCCATGGTGGGGTTGGCTCTCCACAAAGTCCTTTTGGCTCCCATGTTCGGGAGATTATTCGCGCCGTGGGAGAAGAGTATTGAGAAAGAGGCTGGTGGATTGCCATGTGATTCATGAAAGGGAGGATGGGAAACGCCGGTGCCTTCTCCTAAAGAGAGCTCCTGGAAAGATCTATTCGGGGTGTTGGAGAATGGTCGCTGGAAAAGCGAAGAAGGGAGAGTTGAGATGGGAAACAGCGCTAAGAGAACTCAGAGAAGAGACATCTCTAACGCCGACTTCTTTTTTCTCGGTTCCTGTCGCAAACCGATTCTACGAATGGGAAACCGACACCCTGCACGAAGTGCCCGTCTTTCTTGCTTTGGTCAAGGAAAAAACCTTCGTTCTGGATGATGAACATACCGAGGGTGAATGGGTGGGACTAGAAGAAGGAATGTCTCGCTTGGACTGGCCCGGGCAAAGAGCGGGTTTGCTTGCAGCCTGGGATCTGTTGGATTCACCCATTCTTAGAGAGTCCTTGGAGATTGCCCTCTCATGATTCCTCTTCTTGTGGGGGGGGTCGGTCTCTCTTTGGTCCATGCCCTTCTTCCCAACCACTGGATGCCTCTTTCTCTGTTAGCTAAGAGAGAAGGGTGGTCTACAGCGATGCTGGCAAGGGCTTCTGTTCTCGTAGGAACAGCCCATGTCGCTTCTTCCATATTGTTGGGTTTGCTCGTTGGTGGGCTTGGTATTGGCTTAAGTGGGTTTTCAGAGGGTTTGCTCCATGCTCTTTCTGGAACGGTTCTCGTTCTATTAGGAATTTGGGTTTGGCGCTCGGGTGGGCACACCCATTTGGGTGGTGGTCATAGCGAAACCCACAGCCACACCCACGAACCCCCAAAGGACGGGGTTTCGGGGAAAATGCTTTGGGGATTGGCTCTATCTATGTTCCTTTCGCCTTGTGTGGAGTTAGAAGCTTACTACCTTCCGGCATCCACGTTGGGTTGGAAAGGTATCTCGCTTCTTTCCTTGACTTACTTCTTTGTAACCGTTCCAGCGATTGTCGCTTTGGCCTTGATGGGGCGCAAACTCCAAAAACTATTTGCCAAAAAACTCCATTGGTTAGAACATAATGAAGGAAAAGTAACAGGCATACTCCTTATCCTGCTGGGTATCTTTACCTTCTTTGCCGACTAAAGAAAGTGGCGGATTATCGACAGGGCGCCTTCGCGCCAAGGCACACGATGTCCTGTTCCTGGTGCCTGAAGAGCATCCAGATTATCCAAATACCAATCGTAGGTTCTCTTCATCGTCTCGGCGTTTGAATGTTGTGGTTGCCAACCTAGGGCTTTCAGTTTTTCAATTGAGACCCAAGAATCCTGGTCTGCTGTTCCGTAAACCCACTTATAGAGTGGCGAGAGGTTTGCTGCTTCTAGGACTGCCAACATCCCCTTGGCAAACCCCGCATGGGTAGGCAGAATGCGGCTTCCCGTACCCGCATGGGCAAAGAGTTCACCCAAATCTGATTTCACGGTTCCAAACCTCTCGGCACCTACATTAAATGTGGAATTTCCCTCTTCTATGGGACAGTTTAGAAGGGTTTGGACAGCAGATACCAAGTCGGCTACATCTAGGAGTTGATATCTGTTCTCTCCATTCCCAATCACAGGAATCTTGCGCCCTTCCCTTACCCAATCAAAGAGGATTTGAAAAACCCCTAATCTCTCCGGACCAATGAATGTCTTGGGTCGTACAACGGCTACAAAGAGACCTTTTTTCCGAAACGCCGAGCAGATCAGTTCGGCAACGACCTTACTCTCTCCATAGGGTCCTACCCCTACCATTTCATCCTCCTCGGTAAGGGGATGGTGGTCAGGAATGCCATAAACCGCCGTACTTGAGATATGTACAACCCGCCTTACACCCACATCAAGGGCGGCTTGGAGCACGGTCGCAGTGCCTTGCTCGTTAACATCACGAATCTCTGCAGGTTTCCACAGGGGCAGTGCTGCAGCTCCATGAATCACTTGGTCAGCATCCTTGAAAAGGTCGCGCAATAGGTCTATGTCACGAATGTCGCCCACGACCCTCTTGATTCCTTCTCTATCTTCAACATCTCGAAAAGGTGCAATATCAAGTAAGGTCTGCTCGCCAGAAATCCCTCTAGAGAGGTGGAACCCTAAGAAACCACCACCACCCGTAATCACTGTTCTCATAGGGAAATCCTAGACTAAGAGGGTAATAATGAGGGAGAAAAGGAGGTTTGGAGGCGATTTCGCCCCCTTTCGTGGAAACTATGGGGCTTTTTTTACCCTATAGGGATTCGGGGACGTATTGTGGGGGCGATCGTTCACCGATAACACCTCCTCCCCCAGGGGGCGGCTCCAGCGGAGTCGCCCCCGCCTTTATTCTGAGAGGATTTCCCGAATGCGCTTTACCCTTCGATGGTTCTCAAAGGTGGGTCCACCTTCAAGAGGCACGTACTCTTTGGCTCGTTCCAGTAATCGTCTTTCAAGTGCGATACGAATGACTGGTGGAGCTCCTTTCATCGCAGCTAAACGGGCACTAGCAACGAGGGTACCAAAATCAACAGCTTCATTAATAGCAGCCAAAATACCATCTGTCCTTAAGTCGCCCCCCCGTTCCAAGTCTGAAATGCCTTCTAAGATAACGGAATAGGGAACAAGGTGAGAGATGCCAGCCCAAGCACGCGCCTCACGATAGGACTTAAGGAAATGACGCATCTGGACGATATCTCCATCCGAGGCAGCGAGGTTTGCCAAATCGAGTCGCACCATAGATGCATTCTCTACTGCCTTGCCCTTCACTGCATCATCTAAGAATCTATTCCAATGTTCTCCCCCTTCCAACCTCTTACCAGCCAACAGGTCGCAATGACCCCGGCAATACTCAACCAAGGGATCGTCATTATTCGTCAACCCCTCCAGAGCTTCCATTCCTCCCCTTGCATATCCGCCCTCACAACAAATCCATGCCCTTAGAACTTGGAGATTGATTCTGTTTTGGTGGGGAATATGTGGCTCAAGTAAGCTCTCATTGGCAACATCCAGTGCGAGAGACAGCCTTCCGAGCCCAGCTAATGCTCGAGCCCGCAAGAAGGCCTCTTCGGCTCCAGGTTGCCCCTCCATCAGGTCTAGTGCTTCTTGGAACTTGTGCTCTTCACAGGCTAAATCGGCAACCGTTCTCAACGCGCGCCTAACCGTATCTGTATCGCCTGAACCCCTTGCAATTTCAACAGCTTCCTTCAGGTAAACCGAAGCGATAGCAGGATCGCCCAACCAAGAATGGACAATTCCCTCTAACATCAAGACACGCCCGTACCGAACGGGGTGTTCTTGGCGATTCAAGTGTTGGTGCTGCGCATCAAGAATAGCTAAAGCTGCAGGATACTCACCTTGGGCGATGCGGATGCGCGCGCGTATGATTTCTCTCCAAACACCCTCCACTTTATCTTCGGGCTCGTCATATTGATCCAAGACCAAGAAGGCCCCACGCACCCCCGATTCTGTGTAAGCCTTCCTTACCTGTTCTAAGACATCGTCCCAATCCACATTACTCATCCCCCCCATTATCCCCTATAACCTATACAATCCAACCCATGCCCATAAATGAAACGCTTATTCGCCTCGTTCTTGCCGCCCTCTTGGGAGCAGGAGTGGGATGGGAGCGACAACGTGCCGATAAACCCATAGGGATTCGAACGCTGGCATTGGTTTCGATGGGTGCCGCCCTTTTTACCCTAATTGGTATCCTCTTTACCGATGAAATCCATGGACCCTCTCGAATGGCTGCGAATGTAATCACAGGGCTGGGCTTCTTAGGAGCAGGGGTTATCTTTAGTACGGGCTCTGAACCAAGAGGGCTTACGACAGCCGCCTTGATTTGGTTTACGGGTGCTGTAGGCATCGCTGTGGGTGCAGGGTTTTGGGAGTTGGGTCTGGCTGGAGCTGTTCTTGCGGTCCTTTTCCTTCGCCTAAGAACATAAGGAGCGTTGGTAGAATCTCCCTATGAAGATTTCTGCCCTTTTTCTTGTGTTATACCTGTTGGGAATTGTCCCAGGCGAGTCCACTAATCCCATCGAAGTTTCCCTCTCAAATCCTGAGGATCTCTCGGTTTCCTCAACTGAGGAAGAGGTTCTTCCAGCGTCTCCAGAAGTTGATGTTCTCTCTACACCCCCTACACTTACATCCTTAAGTGCAGAAGAGGTTTTGGGATTCCTAGAGGGGAAGGGGATGGGGATGGCTAAACCTGCAGAGATGAACCATTTTCCGGGACCTATGCATGTCCTTGAACTCCGTGAGGAACTGGATCTATCCGAAGATCAAATCGCCATGGTCTACGGTTACCGCTTGGATATGCTCGAAGAAACAAAATCAAAAGGTTCATTACTGATTACTATGGAATACAACATAGACCAGTGGTTCTTGGCTGCTTCAAAAGGGGCCTCGGTAGACGAAACCGATTTGTCTAGAATGTTGAGGGCGAGTGCCCTCTTAAGGGGGCAGATTAGGTATACACATCTACATGCACACCTGCTAACCGCAATGGCATTGTCGCCTCAACAGATTATGGACTACGACACCCTTCGTGGTTATGGGGAAGAGTCTTCGGACAACGCACCTATGGATCATGCAACCCACGACCATAACCACTAGCATACCTTGACCACCAATCCCCTCAATCGGTTAGAGAAAGAGATGGGGTGGCTTGTCGGTTCTTGGATTGGGAAAGGAGTCTGGCACTTTCAAGGGGATGCCCCTATGTCCGGTTCCCTTGAGGCGCGATGGGTCGCGGGCGGGACCTTTTTGGAGATTGTTGAGTTGGTTCAAGACAACGACGGAAAAACCGTCCATGAAGATCTCCTTTTGATTCACGCAAAAGAGCATGGATTTGAGGCATTACATCTCATGGACGGTGAAATCTTGCCATTAGCAGTCATTGCTAAGCCAGGATGCCTTGAGTACAGCCCAAAAGAGGGGCATGAAGGTCCCCATTGGACCCATGAAAAGAGAGCGAAAGGATTTGCCTTGCGACTGTGGTTTGGACCTCCAAAGGGACAACCACAGATTACCTTCGCCTATACCGCACCCTAACTAGCGTCCACGGGTCGCCACATGTCGGGGCGTAGACATGAGGGACGGAGGTCATTTAGGGCGACCACCACTTTAGGCCAAAGCTTCCACGCCTTGCCACATACGGGGGCGTGGACATGAGGGACAGAGGTCATTTTGGGCGACCACCACTTGGGCAAAGCTTCCACGCCTTGCCACATGCGGGGGCGTGGACATGAGGGACGGAGACCAGAGAAGGACGCTTGCGTCCGGCTCTGTGCCGGAGCACCCGACATGGTG
>JACNFQ010000085.1 GCA_014384545.1 bacterium
CCCTGAGACGCTCTTCAACAGCACCATTGGTGAGATGACCAATGAGGGATTTTCGGCTGACACCCACCACAAGACGCGCACCCTGACAAGCCTCCTTAATGCTCTCAAGGTTCTCTAGAAGGGTGATATTGGCGGATTGCTTTTTCCCAAACCCTATTCCTGGATCAACGAGCACATCGGATGGTTTGATACCAAAACGGATTAGGAGCGAGCGTTTCAGCGCGAGTTCCTTGCTGACAGTCTCAACGACTAAAGATGATTCCAGCGGATTCTCCATCATGGTGGCTGGTGGCCAAACTGCGTGGTTGACCAAGAAGGGAAACCCTAAGGGCGCACATGTCATCAACATCTCACCATCCCCCAACAGACCAGAAGGGTCATTGATGAGGTCCGCGCCCATCGCCATCGCTTTTTGGGCTGTAGAAGCGTGGTATGTGTCCACACTTACCTTGGCGTCTCCTCCCTCTAGCGCCTTGATAATCTCTCCAAGAGGTTCAGCGAGGCGATTCCATTCAGTTTGATGATCAAGGGGCGCTGCCCCCGGCCGGGTGCTCTCTGCCCCCACATCGATAAAAACAGCACCTTCTTCTACCATTTCTAGGGCTCGGGAAGGTGCACCAGAAGAGGGAATCCGACTCCCTTTCCAAAACGAATCGGGCGTCAGATTGATGACCCCCATCAAGGCGGGGGACTTACCCAATCTGTGCTTGCCCCGTTCCACTTTCTAGGCACCCGACAATCCAAGAAGGGTAGGGCAGGGCGGCGAGAGAGTTGAGGGCTTCTTTTTCACAAGTTGGGGAGAGGACCACGACCAGCCCCAACCCCATATTGAACGTGCGGTATGCTTCGTCCAACGGAATACCACTCCTAGCCACGAGCCAATCTAAGACGGGAGGTCGTGCAAAGGTAGCGGGATTGACAACGCCATCCAAATGAGGAGGGAGGAGCCTAGGTATGTTCCGAATCAGTCCACCACCAGTAATGTGCGCAATCCCCTTGATACCGTCTCCGCAAGCCTCCTGAAGACCCGCGACAGCACGAGGATATAACCGGGTCGGTTCGGTCAACTGCAACCCCAGAGGAACAGACCCCCCGCTACGGGGTTGATGGAGGTCGATGTTTAGACTAGAAACGAGAGCCCTGACTAGAGAGTAACCATTGCTATGAAACCCTGAAGAAGCGAGCCCCACCAATAGGTCTCCTTCTTGAGCATCAACTTGGGGTTGGTAAAGGCGTGCCGGAGTTGGAAATGTGCCCACGCCAAAGCCCACCAAGTCCACTTCTCCCCCTGGATACAGACCCGGCATTTCGGCAGTTTCTCCCCCTACTAGAGTAGCACCACTTTCTTCTACAGCCCTAGCCAACCCTTCGATGATGCGTTGGAAGCGTTCGGGTTCTAGTTTGCCCGTTGCGTAGTAGTCTAGAAAGGCTTGAGGTCGTGCTCCACTGGCAACGAGGTCATTGACCACCATCGCCACACAATCTTGCCCCGCAGCCTCTAAGGTATCCATCTCTAAATGGAGGAGAATCTTGGTCCCCACCCCATCGGTGGACAAGGCAAGGGTGGTGCCCTCTATGTGGAGAATCCCCGAGTAGCCTGTGGGGTCGGTTCCTACCCGCTTGTCGTGGGTCGCTCTTACGGCTTTTGCGACTCCAGCCAAAGCGGATTCGGCTGCTTCTGTATCAACGCCTGCTTCCTTATAGGACTGGGGATGAGAAGAAGAAGATGCCATCTGCGTTTGATTCTACTAGGGGGGGCTCTATTGGGCATACAATCGGACGCTGTGCCGCGAAATCTTTTTTCTTGGTGGTTGACCCTCTTTTTTGGGGCGTTTGTATTGACATCTTATACGATTGCAATCACCCGGCATCCGCCCATTAGACCCCCCCTTCGTTCCTCTGGAATGGAGAGCATACCCCTTGAGAACAAGGAAGAATCAACGAGAGACCACCGCCCCGGAAAGATAATCTTATCCGACCCCTCCCTTTCCGAGCCGTATGGCGTTGTACGCGTGGGTGATAAGTTGGTTTTGGTTGATGCGAATCGGTCGTCGGGGAGAGGAGTCGTTAGGGTGTTTAGCATGGTGACCCAAGACGCTTTGCCCTCTCTTGCCCAGGGATTCCGATTCCCTGCAGGACTCGCTTTGTGGTCAAACGAACGCCTTCTTTTGGTGGACAATGGGGGTGGTGGCTCGCTCATCCTGTTGGGGGCAGAAGGGGAAGAAAAGCGCCTGAGTGATCCACTTGACGACCCCAAAGATGTCGCTGCGGATGTGGGAAGGGGCAGGATCTTCGTTGCCGACAGGGGGAATAATCGAGTCCTAGTGTTGGACGAGGATTTTGTAACGATAGACTCTTGGGCTCCACCCGATGACCACTTTGTGCCCAATGGTCTCGCATTGGGGCACCAAGGGCGACTCTTTGTATCCGACAAGGCAGGAGCGAGGGTGTGGGTCTTTTCTAGGGAGGGCAAAGTAGAAGGATCTTGGGGGCGTTCGGGGCGAGACATGCCTGAAGAGATGGCGTTGCCTGGCGGGGTAGCGGTTGACCCTTGGGGACGCGTCTATGTCGCAGATTACGCCCGGGATTCAATTCATGTCTTTTCTAGAGAAGGGGACCACATTGGATTGATGGGGGGAGAGGAAGCGAATGATCCTTCTTTTGGTCGACCCCGTGGACTCTTTTACGATGCCGTCTCTGGGCGGCTTTTGGTGACGGGGGGCGACCGGCAATTGAATGTAGCCCGAGTTTGGAGTTTGCCCCTTTGGCAACTAGGTTCAGCGGAATGAAAAAGGGGACTTTCAACTGGGGGGCATTGGGGGCAGGGGTGATCCTCTTTCTAGCGGTCCTTCTGGGCGTAAAGACTTCTTTGCTCTTTATGGCTTGGGTTGGTGCAACGGGCGGATGACTGATTTCAAGTTTGGGAGCAAGAAGATTCCCTTTTCTTGGCCCCGTGGGTGGGATGTCTCATCTTGGCTTCCTGAAGACCGTCCCGTTTTCCAAGAAGAGGGTGAGATCGTTATTGATGCGTTGGATGCGCCTTTTGGCTCTTTGCCTTTGGCAGAGGTCCTTGATAAGGACGATCGGATTCTGGTCGTCGTTCCTGATGAAAACCGAAACCCTCGCCTTGATGTGATTCTCCCAATTCTCCTAAAAAGAATCCAGCTAAGGAAACCGAAAAGAGTAGAGATCCTCGTGGTGGGGGAGGGGGGTGTTCGACCTCGGGTCAGTGATGCATTCTTAGCTAAGTTGGGGAGTTGGGATGGGTGTGATGATGTGCACCTCCACGAGCCATCTGAAGTGGTCTCGGACGGGTTGAAAGAGGAATCAGTATTGGGAACAACAATCGCTGTCAACCCCCTCATATTGGAAGCTGATAAAGTGATTGTGGTCGATCAAATGAACTTCCACGATATGTTGGGGTACACCGGTGGAGGAGAGGGAGTTTCCTTAGGGGCATCGGGGTGGGAAACCGTTAGGCAGAATCGATCTTTGGTCTTTGACAAGAAGGGTCGAAGACATACAAGAGCTGCGGCTGCCCGAATGAATGGGAACCCTGTTTTTGAGGATGCTCAAGAAATCGCCCAGTTACTCAATCCCGATTTCGTAATCAACGCCGTCTTGGGCATTGACCAACGCATTACCCGTGTTTTTTGTGGGGATGTCGGTTCTTCCCATGTGGAGGGAAGCCGCATCATGATGGGGTTTTTCCGCATGCGTGTTCCTCGAAAAAAGACGATCTTTGTCTCTGCGGGGGGGGCTCCCAATGATGATTCCTTTCTCTCGGTGATGAAAGGAATACAGTATTGGTATCGGGTCGTCCGTCCCAAGGGGACTTTGGTGGTGGGCGCAGCCTGTACGCTTGGGTTGGGCAACGACAAGTTGGCGAAGTGGTTGGCGATGCCACCCACAGAAGTCCGTAAGGTCGTTGCTAATCGTGAGAGTTTTGACCCCCTTGCGTATGCGGTTCTCTGTTTGAGAGAAGCCCAACACCATTGTCGCATACTCTTGTGGTCGGATATGAATCCTGAAGAAGTTCGGTTTACCGGTTGCGTACCCATCAAGAATCTCCCTGAAGCATTCTTGATGGTGCGCAAGGATACCAAGGAGGGGTTGCCTCAGGTAGGGTGGGTGCCAAGTGCAAACCAAACCTTGGGTATTCCTGGCTGAGGAAATGACGAAAGTCTTTGCCAGAAACAAACGCGCCCCCTATCTTTACGAGATTACAGAGACGTGGGAGGCAGGCCTTTCGTTAGAAGGGTGGGAAGCGCGTTCAACGCGCGAAGGGCGTATGAGTATCAATCTTGCCCACGCCCGCATTAGGGACGGCGAGGTTTGGTTGGTGGGAGCACATATCGCCCCCTTGCCCCATTCCAGCGCAAGGCAAGATGCCACACGCGACCGTAGGCTGTTGCTCCATGGAAGAGAGATTCGAGACCTAGAGCGAAAGACCGAGCCTAAGGGGATGGCACTCGTTCCGCTTAGAGCCTATGGAAAACGAGGTGTTATCAAAATCAAGTTGGCGTTGGGGAAGGGTAGGGGGAAGGCTGACAAGAGGGACCGTATCCTTGAGAAAATTGATAGAGCAGACGCCAAAGATGCGGCAAACAGAGCGATGGGCAGGGGTTGAAGAACGACATCCCTCGATTAGAGAAGTAGAATAAGGGTGGATATGGGGGCGATTTGGAATCGACGAGAGTTGGAACGGTCGCACCGCAAGCAGGTTTGTCGTCAGCCTTAATGGCGACAAAAATAAAGGCCAACAACAGCGCCTACGCTCTCGCCGCCTAGTTTCTAGGCTGGCTCTAAGGAGCGCCCCGGCATCTGATGCCAGAAGGAAGCCAAGGGGTTCATATACTGGCTGTGGGGACGGAGATCGCCTTCCGACCTGTCCTCAAGATTTAGGAAGGTGCAACCGGAGCCCAGCTGTCCGTGGCTCGCTAACCGGTACAACCACGGACTAAGCTTGTAGAAGTGTAGCCTTGGAAAATGATCGGACCCGGGTTCAAATCCCGGCGCCTCCACCATCAATACATTGACCACAATAAAGGAACAGTATGGATAGTTTTTATTGGAATCGTGCATTAGCTAGCATTGCGGGCAAGTACGCCTAAGCCGGTATGGATAAGAAAGACAAATTAAGTCCTGTTTTGGTAGGCGT
>JACNFQ010000092.1 GCA_014384545.1 bacterium
GGCGTTTTAGACCTCAATGCCCCCGATTGGGATTTGGGGTTTCCCATCGGGTAATTGACCCTGCACTACCCCTTTTCTATCCTAACCATTTCAGAAACTGCGAGCAGTAAGGGGGGCAGATCTTTTTGGACGATAGACCAAACAGATGCCATGTTCAGACCCAAGTAGTCATGGACAAGTATATTGCGAAATCCGGCAATGGCGCGCCAAGGAATCTGCGGGTTGGAATCTGTCAAGCGTGAAGGGAGACTTCGCACTGATTGAGAGAGTTCTTGCAATTCGCGCAGGACCGCTTTTTGGGTCTTACGATCATTCTGAAACGAAGCTCCCTCATCACGAATGTAGGTTTGGATGGAGTGCACACACTCAATGATGTGATTAAGGTGGACCAAAGGGTCCTTCAAAGGGGAACAGCCTCTTTCAGCACTTGGCTCCTAAGTTCCTTTCTAAGGGCGACTTCCTCCACAACATCTACCTTACATCCCAAAAAGTCCTCCAGTTCGGCAACCAGACCCCCCGGAAACCAGGGAGGCGTCTTCCCCACAACCCTAACGAGGAGGTCCACATCACTACCCTTTACCGCTTCACCTCTTGCCACCGAACCGAACAGACGTACGTTCCCCACGCCATGCCTACTGGCAATCTGTTGAATTCGATGACGATTCTCATCCAAGAAGGCCCTCAAGTTTGCAGCTTTTTGAGCATCTTTTTCCTCTTTCACAAGGACCATCATAAAGGACAGGCACCAGCGCAAGGATTGCCCATTCGGGGGTGGCGTTGCTCGTTAACCCCGAGGGGTTTGTGAGTGGCGTTTTAGACCTCAATGCCCCCGATTGGGATTTGGGGTTTCCCATCGGGTAATAGGAGGGTTGGTTTAGGGGATAATCCCCCTATGGTCTTGGTGGAGTGTGTACCGAATATCTCCGAAGGGAGAGACCCCGAGAAAATCAAGAAGGTAACGGACGCCATTGAAGGTGTATCCGGCATTACTTTGCTTGATGTAGATATCGGAGCCGACACCAACCGCACCGTGATTACTTTTGTGGGAGAGCCTCAATCAGTTGTTGAAGCCGCTGTTCTTTGCGTCAAGACGGCAGCCCAAGTCATTGATATGAGCACGCACACTGGTGCCCACCCCCGTATGGGAGCGACCGACGTCGTCCCCTTCGTCCCTGTTTCGGGTATCACGATGGAAGCGTGTGCCGATCTAGCACGAGATGCTGGGGAACAGATTGGTGCTTTAGGAATCCCTGTTTATCTCTATGAAGAAGCCGCATCAACGCCCGAAAGAGCAAACCTTGCTTCTGTTCGTCATGGCGAATATGAAGCACTCCCCCAAAAACTTGAAGACCCCCAATGGGCACCCGACTTTGGTCCCACCACATTCAACGCCACAGCGGGCGCCACAGCCGTAGGAGCAAGGGAGTTCCTCATCGCCTACAACATCAACCTAAACACCACCGATCGCCGGTATGCCAACGAGATTGCGTACGAACTTCGAGAGAGAGGGCGTTGGAAGCGCACAGGTAACATAGAGCCCTTTTACTACAAGGGAGATATCGTGCGATTTCCAAAAGACGGTACTCATCCCTGTGGAAACTGCAACTTTGTAGGGAAGGACTTTGCTGAAGCCTCTGTCCATTACGCCAAGGAGCATGGGGGGGACCTTGCAGAGCGATACAAGAGTTTGGGTATCGACACAGAGAACCCCGAAGGCCCCGTCTTCAAGGATGGTAAGTTCTCCCACATGAAAGCGATGGGTTGGGTGATTGAGGAGTACCACCGGGCTCAAATCACGATGAACCTGACCAACTTCCATATCACCCCACCCCATCTGGTATTGGATGCCGCTAGGGAAGAAGCCGCCAAGCGTGGGTTAGAAATCACGGGGAGCGAGATCGTCGGACTCATCCCCTACGAAGCGGTTCGCCAAGCGGCAATCCATTACCTTCTGAAGATGGGAAAGAGCCCCGGACTACCCGTCCCTGACCTAGTAGAGTGTGCTATCCAATCGATGGGATTGAGAGATGTTTCATCCTTTGACCCCGCCAAAAAGATTCTAGGATTACCCACTATGGACGGCGAACTGGTAAACCGCAAGACATTCGACTTTATTGATGAAGTTTCTAGGGATACCCCGGCACCTGGGGGTGGATCTGTAGCCGCGTTAGCGGGTGCTTTGGGTGCAGCGTTAGCCACGATGGTCGCTAACCTATGCACCCCCAAGGCGGGGTTTGCAGACCACCAAGAGAGACTCTCAGATATCGCTACCCGGGGGCAAGTGATTAAGGATGCTCTTACTCAAGGCGTAGATAAAGACACCCGTGCGTTTGACTTGGTGATTGCAGGAATGCGCATGCCTCAAGATTCTGCAGAAGAGAGGGCGGAAAGGGACGCCGCAATGGAGAAGGGGTACATCCAAGCGACAGAGGTTCCGTTGTCTACCGTTGAGCAATGCCGTGACGCTTTGGTCGTTTGCCGGGATATGGCCACTTTGATGGATAGTGCGATGGCAAGTGATGTAGGCTCGGGCGCTTTATTGGCTTTGGCGGGTGCTAGGGCTGCGGCGTATAACGTGCGCATCAACTTGCCCTCTATCACCGACGAGGCGTTTGCCAAGAAAGCGACCGTTAGGTTGAATGACCTCTTAGCCCAGGCAGCGAAGTTAGCCTCAGAAGTTGAATCTGCAGTCAATGAGGTATTAGACGGTTGATGGGAGGGGCTGCCCTTACAAGGGAAGTCTCGCTGCGTCTTTCGCGGATGGACGATATTGAGGATGTTCAAGCGTTCATACGTGCGTTCTCTCCTCAAGAGGATTCAGATAGCCAATGGGTAGAGATGAACCATGGGCGTTGCCTTATGCGAGGAGGGGATTCTGAAGAAGGGATTCGCCATTTAGACAATCTACTGGGTGAAGTCAATAAGGACGAGCTCCCCTATCTATATGGTTGGATTGTGGTGACGATGGCGTTCGGTTATCGTCAGGTTGGGGATTTGGAGACGGGGAAGATATATGCGAAGGAAGCGCTCAAGATTGCCCAAGAAAAAGAGGACAAGGGCATGGAAGCGATGGCTAGCCGCTGTATGGCTTACGAAGCCCTGATGAAAGGAGAGTACCACGACGTTAAGTTTTGGGTAGAGCGTGCCCTGAACCAAGATCCCGACCCCACCATTGATGCCTACATGGCACTTTATTTGGCTCAAGCGTTGGCGGGTTCGTCGCAGTTTCAGGATGCCGATGAAGTGCTTCATGCTGCCCAAAACCTTCTCCCAGAAGATTCTTCTCAAAGCTCTACACACAAGTGGCTTATCGCATATTTGCGTTTACAGGCTGGCTGGATAGAAGGTGCTACGCCCTTTTTGGATCAACCTCTTCCTTCTCGGGCTCCTCACCTAAAAGTGTGGGTCTTGGGATTGCGTGCCCTGCTAAGGAACGAATTCAAAGAAGCTCTTGTCATCTTTTCGGAAGCTCTTGATGCGTTCAAAGAAGCGAAAGCGGTGGGTCATAAGGTGCTTCACACCCTCTCTTACTTCTTGGTGGCTCAATCGCTATTGGAAGACTGGGAAGGGATGGTAACGACACTGACAGAAATGAAAGATGTCAAGGCAAGGGCAGAACTGGACACGGGTAGCGTCCAGACTCTTCTGGACCTTATCCAAGAGTCAGAAACGAATGAGGATCTTGGAAGAATCAAGGACTTACTAGGTGAGGTGGAGGACTGTGCAGATCTGCTTTTAGCTGCCCAAGTTCTCTCTCACAAATCAGGGGAACAGTGGCAACCACTATTGGACCAAGCCGTAAAAAAACAGGGAGAGGCATTTCAAGGTGTGAAGGGGGGGCCTGCTTTTGAGGGACACCCTTTTGTTATACAGGTTTCTGCCATTTTGGAACGCTAGGATAGAAGGATGACTGCTGACGCCTTACCTAGTGAACTCTTTGGGATACCTTTGACGGGTTGGTTGGGTGTATTGGTCGTGATGGTGGTAGCGTATGTCGCGGGGAAAGGGGTAGATTTTCTCTGCTCTGGTTTTTTGAGAAAGCTCGCTCGGAAGACGAAAACCACTTGGGACGACCAGATTATTGATGCCCTGCACAGCCCCATTCTCCAAGGGATTCTCATCTGGGGTTTGGTCGTGTCTACTGGGTTGCTGGGCATGGAAGAAGGGGTACGCACCACAACGATCCATCTTCTGCAGACGATCCTCCTTTTCGTTTGGACACTCTTTGTGTGGAAAGCTGTCGCCATCACATTGTCCTCTCTTAGCCGTCACCACGAACGCTTTCCGTTGGTGGACGAACGCACCCTACCTCTCTTTGACAATCTTTCCCGCGTTCTCGTTTTTGCAGGTAGTCTTTGGGTTCTTATTGGGATCTGGGAGTTCAACCCCAGTGGTTGGATTGCGAGTGCAGGGGTTGTGGGGTTGGCGGTTAGTTTTGCAGCAAAGGACTCGTTAGCAAACCTCTTTAGCGGGGTCTCAATTATCGCCGATGCGCCCTATCAACTAGGTGACTATATCGTTTTAGATAGTGGTGAACGGGGCGAAGTGATTCAGATCGGTTTACGGAGCACCCGGTTGCGTACGAGGGATGATATTGAGATCATTATCCCCAATGCGGTGATGGGACAGACGAAGATTACGAACGAAACGAGTGGAAGGCATAGCAAACGACGCGTTCGGGTGAGAATCAGTGCGGCACAGGGTGCTGATGTAGATCAAGTACGCCAAATTCTTCTCGATTCTGCTGCTAATGAACCTTTGGCTGCCAAGGAACCAGCCCCTCGTGTGAGGTTTAGGCGATTTGGAGCAGATGGTTTAGAGTTTGAACTTCTCTGTTGGGTTGATGAACCTGTTCTTAGAGGGAGGGGTCTAGATGCCTTGAATACTGCCGTTTACAAGGCGTTTATGAAGAAAGGGATAGAGATACCGTTTCCTCAACGGGATGTCTGGATGCGTACGCCCCCGTCTTCTTAGTCCCGTTAGGGCGACGGA
>JACNFQ010000033.1 GCA_014384545.1 bacterium
CCCGCCCCCTCCCCCGACACGAACCCCTACCAGTGCGCCGACGACGCCCTGGGCCGCCGCACGAAGTGGACCGACCGCCTGGGCCGCGTCACCGCATACGGATACGACCTCGCCGGGCGGGAGACGCTCAGCGTCACCCCCGACGGCAAGGAGCATCTCACCGCCCACGACGCCGCGGGGAACGTCGTCGAACGCATATTCCGCGGGGACCCCTCCGACGCCTCCCTGGACGTGACCGAGACCTACACCTACGACCAAAACAACCGCCTTGCCACCCGCACCGACCCCGACGGCTGCAAGACCACGCTGGGGCACAACGCCCTGGGGCTCCTCAAGACCGTCACCGACGCCAGCGGGGACACCCGCACCGACATCCACTCCCCCGGTGGCCAACTGGTGGCGCAACTCGCCCCCGGGGGCGCCCGCATAGACTACGAATACACCCTCGACGGGAGGATCGCCGCCAACACCTACGCCCTCGCCTACGCCTATGTCGCCGACAGCGACCGGGTCGCCCCATGCGTCCTTTCCCGTTAGGGCGACTACCACTTTAGGGCAAGGATTGTGTCTCGGAGAGACACCCCCGACCTAACGGAGAGCCACAACCCCCCGCCTAATAAGGGGTTCTAGGGGGATGGGGGGGTTGTGTGGAGGATGCTTACCCTAGTGATCGTGGGGGGTGCTATCGTGATCATCGGTGTCGTCGGCATCCTCGTGGGTGTCAGATTCACTCTCCATTTCTAGAGGAATCACTTGGGCTGTTTCGCCTTCGTTTTCTCCCTCTTCATGTAGAGCGTGCTCTCCACCCAGCCAAGATGTGGCACCCGCGATCACGAAGAGGAAGAGGAGAAGGTTCTTTTCACACTTAGAAACGGCATCCCCTGACTCTTTCTTACCTATTAGGACAACTATAACTAGCCCCACCAAGAAGAGCGTTGCTGCTAGGGCATGGAGCCCCATGGATGCTTCTCCCCACACTTCTTCCCATGCCTCGCCTAATCCGCCAGCGGCATTGATCCCAAAAACGAATGCAGCTACGGCTGCAACCAATGCCCAGCGCAATGTCCATCGCACCACCTTCCCTGTTTGGGGAAACGCTGCTGCCATGAGGCAGGCCAGGATAGCAAACGCCACCGGAAACCCCACTGACATTTCGTGCAACCCATGCCCCAAGATGTTCCAACTCTCTCCGTGAAAAACCATCAATAACATACAAAAACCTCCTATTGCCTAAACGATCGCATCTACCCAGTTGATCCTCGTCGCGGACGCACTTCGCTCCACCACTTCCACACGACGAAAATGGAAGGAAAGACAAGGAGAATCATAAGCGTTGTAGTGATAATGCCCCCCACCATGGGTGCTGCGATACGTCGCATCACATCCGACCCCGCACCTGTTGAGAACATCAAGGGTAACAAGCCCACAAGGGTAACTGTTGAAGTCATAGCGACTGGGCGCACCCTTTGGACGGAACCCTCCATCGCTGCATTCTCCAAGTCGCCCAGCGTGGTCATCTGTCCTTCCTCCTTCCGTTTTTTGTAGGCAGTCTCTAGGTAAAGGAGCATCACCACGCCCATTTCTGCGGCGAGCCCCGCCAACGCAATAATCCCCACCCATACAGCGATAGATAGATTGAACGACATTGCACTCAGTAGATGGAATGCACCCACTAGGGCAAAGGGTATAGATAGCAGGATGATGTGAGTAGAAGCAAGGGATTTTGTATTTGTATACAGAAGAATGAAAACGACGAAAAGCGTAATCGGGATAACCACCTGGAGCCGCTTCGTGACCCGCTCCATCGATTCGTACTGCCCGCTCCAAGTCAAGAATGTCCCCTCAGGAACGAGCCCCGCACCTATCAACTTCTCTTCTACTACCTCCTTGGCTCGTGCCACATAACCTCCCAAGTCTGTCCTAGAGAGATCCACATCCACAAAGACATACCCCACCAACCGACCATCTTCATCCTTGATAGCGGGTGGTCCCTTTGTAAACCCAATCGTTGCAAGCTGCCCCAAAGGGATCTGTGCACCTGTCGGCGTGGGCACATAGATTTGAGCCAAAGCGGCTGGATCGCTCCGTAACTCACGCATATACCTAACATTGATGGCATACCTCTCTCTCCCTTCAACAGTGGTCGTCACATCCATCCCCCCCACAGCTGTCATAATCACATCTTGGACATCCCCCACAGTCAGTCCATGACGGCTTGCGGCCTCACGGTCTACCTCAATATCCAGATATGTTCCTCCTGTTAGCCTGTCTGCAAAGACACTCCGGGTGCCCTCTAGGGGGGAGAGTATCGCTTCTAGATGCCCCCCAATCATCTCGATTTCCTCTAGGTCATCCCCATGAATCTTGATACCCACAGGTGTCCGAATGCCCGTTGTCAACATATCAATACGGGTGCGGATGGGGAAGACCCATGCGTTCGTCCATCCAGGAAGATTGACCTTTGCTTCTAGATCTTCAATGATCTCCTCCCAAGTAATGGGGCGGGATTCAGACCAGACTTTGCCCAATAGACTCTTGACCCACCCTTCCCGCCAACCAGAAAAAAACCGCGGTCTCTTTACCTGCCGCCATTCACTTTCTGGTTTGAGAGTAATCACAGTCTCAACCATTGAAAGGGGGGCGGGGTCGGTTGATGTTCGTGCCCGACCAGCTTTACCAAAAACCATGGCGACTTCGGGGATCTCTTTTATCAACCTATCTTGGGCACGCATCGAGGCGAGTGCTTCACCCACCGAAATCCCCGGAATCGTGGTGGGCATATAGAGTATCGTTCCCTCGTTCAATGGGGGCATGAACTCGGACCCCAATCCTTTGAAAATAGGAAATGCCGAGGCAACAGCGACTATTGCCAACACCAACACCAGGTATTTACTCTTCAACGCCCACTTAGCTAAGGGTGAATAGATTGCCGCAAGAACCCGATTGAAAGGGTTCTTCTTTTCAGGGAGGATCTTCCCCTTTAGGAGGAGTACCATCAGGGGTGGGGTTACCGTAACGGCTAAGAGTGCAGAAAACGCCATCGCATATGTCTTTGTATACGCAAGAGGTTTGAAGAGTCGCCCTTCTTGCGCTTCTAGAGTAAATATCGGCAAGAACGATACGGTTATCACCAAGAGGGCAAAGAAGAGAGAGGGGCCCACCTCTTTGGCGGCTTCGATAATGACTTCTTTTCGTTGCACAGCTCCGCCTGGGCTCCCTTCTTTTTCCCACACTTCTAACCGTTTATGGGCGTTTTCAACCAAGATAATAGCGGCATCAACCATCACCCCAATCGCAATCGCAATCCCCCCCAGCGACATAATGTTCGCTGTAAGCCCCTGTGACATCATCGGAATAAACGCCAACAAGACGGCAATGGGAAGGGTCAGGATGATAACGAGTGCACTCCGAGTGTGGAAGAGGAAAAGGAGACAGACGATGAAGACCACGATAGCTTCTTCAACAAGCGTGTGGTTGAGGGTGTCAACCGAACGCTTGATCAGTTCGGCACGGTCGTATGTCGTAACAAGCTCCACCCCAGGAGGAAAGGAGGAGTGCACCTCCTCCAGCCTATCCTTGACCCTCTCAATGACCTTCAAAGCGTTCTCTCCATACCGCATCACCACAATGCCCCCAACGACCTCCCCCTCGCCATTCAGGTCGGCTACCCCGCGCCTTATTTGAGGACCAAACGAAACGACCCCCAAGTCCCCAATGCGAACAGGTGTGCCGTCGGAAGCGATCACGGGGATAGAACGCACATCCTCTAGGTTTTTGATATACCCCAATCCCCGAACCATCGCATCTCGTCCTGCAAACTCCAAGATCCGCCCCCCCACATCGTTGTTCGATCGTCTTAGCGCCATCACGACTTTTTGGATAGGAATCCCATACCCTCGCAGTCGGTCGGGGTCAAGTTGCACTTGATACTGCTTGACCTGTCCCCCCACACTAGCAACCTCTGCTACACCTTGAACCGACTCAAGGGCGTATTTGAGGGTCCAGTCGTTGAAGGAGCGCAGATCCGCCAAGTCGTTCTGCCCCGTGTTGTCTACCAGAGCATACTCAAAGACCCATCCCACTCCTGTAGCATCTGGCCCCAAAGTGGGGTTAACCCCTTCGGGCAACGATCCTTGAATCTTGGAGAGGTATTCCAAAACACGGCTTCGCGCCCAGTAGATATCTGTTCCATCCTCAAAAATGACATAGACGAAAGAGAGCCCAAAGAACGAAAAGCCCCTTACGGTTTTCGCTTGGGGAGCCGCCAAGAGAGAGGAGACGATGGGATAGGTCACTTGATCCTCCATAATCCCTGGAGATTGCCCCTTCCATTCGGTAAAGACGATCACCTGAGGATCTGAAAGGTCGGGGATCGCATCCAAGGGAATCGCTCGAAACGCATACCACCCCGATGCGACCGCGATACCCGTTAGTAAGAAGACAAGGAACGGGTTCCTTGCCGAAAACTCAATCAGTTTGGCAATCATCAGTGTTGGTGCCCCCCCATACCGGGTGCGACCGATTGCATTGATCTTTCGGAGTCTAGCAGGAAGGCAGCGCGAGAAACGACCATCTCCCCCCCTACAAGCCCTGACAAAACCTCATACTTTTCTCCATAAACACCCCCCAGCGTTAGGAGGGTGGGTTGATAAACACCGACCTTGACTTGAACGAAGGCGATATCCCTTTCCCCCGTGCGAATCACCGCATTGAGAGGAACCCAAACGCCTGCCCGTTCTGGCCCCTCAATCAAGGCTGACGCATACATGCCAGGTCTGAGAACACCATGGGGGTTGGGGAGCTCGATTCTTGCTTTCGTCGTCCTCGTTATGCCATTGACTGTAGGGTGAATGAACGAAACGACACCCTCAATGGGTGCCCCCGGTAGATGGTCCAGCGAGACAGTCGCCTTAGCCCCTAACTTGACCCGAGCCAAATCCCCTTCATAAATCTCGGCCTGGACCCAAACAGTGGCGAGATCTGCCAACGAGAAGAGCGTCATTCCAGGGGTAATACGCATGCCCTCTTGGGCGTGGAGCGTCAAGACGACCCCACTGGCAGGGGCAGGAATGATGATGCGTTCCTGAACCTCTCTCGTTTGGACGAGGGATTCAATAAAACCCTGTGGAACCCCCCAAAGCCTTAGGCGCTCTTTGGCTGCAGCGACCATCGCACCACTCCCCCTCACCAAGTCGGGGTTCCCCGATTGGGCACTTTCGTCTTGAGCTTTTAGGGCAATGAGGACTTCCTTTTGGGTTGCTAGGACTTCGGGGGAGTAGATAGCGATAAGGGGCTGGCCCTCTTGAACCGAAGAACCCGTCTCGTTGACAAATACCGTTTCTACCCATCCAGAGAACCTCGTCTGTACTTTGTGCAGGGTTCTTTCGTCAGGATACACCACCCCCACAGTAACCACCTCAGAAACCAATAGCCCCCTCGTTACTTTTTCGGTTCGTATCCCGATCGCTTGCCTTATTTCAGGAGCGACAGAGATCGTGGGCAATCCACCCATCTCCATCCCCTCTTGTTCCGATAGGGCAGAGGATTCGTCACCTCCACCCATATCCATCCCAGGCGTATGCCCTTCATGGGATTCGTCACCCCCTCCCATATCCATCCCGGGGGTATGCCCTTCGTGGGATTCGTCACCTCCACCCATATCCATCCCAGGGGTATGGTCGTGGTCCATCCCCTCCATCTCCTCCATTCCTTCGTGGGATTCGTCACCTCCACCCATCTCCATCCCGGGCGTATGCCCTTCATGGGATTCATCACCTCCGCCCATATCCATCCCCTCATGTTCCGTTGGGGCAGGGGTTCCACCCCCTGCCAAGGCACCCTCGTTGGGCACAGCGATCGGTTTTTCCTCACCTTTGCAGGCACCCAATAGTGCCACCACAACGAGGAATCCCACCCCTTTCCACACCTTTATTCTGTCGTTTTTCATTCGTTTACCTCTCTATAAAATCTTGGGTGCGTAGGCGATAACGCCCGCCCCACCAATCGCTCTAGGCTTGCTATTGCAGCCCCCCAATCCTTGACTCTTTCTGCTCGCCCAATCTCAAACTCTTCCCACTTCAATAGATGGTCTAAAACCATCAGAATATCTGTTTTGCCCCCTTCGTACGAAGCGACAACAGCCCAATAGGCACTCTCTGCCTGCGGCACGAATCCCTCATCAAAGAGGGTGATCAAGTCAAGGGCAGCCTCCCCCTTTGCTAACTCCTGTGCCACCTGGGCAAGAAGAGTCCTTTCCAGCCCAGCAAGTGTTGCTTCTGCCTGTCTAACTCCTGCTTCGGCTTCTAATACGGCTTCGTCTTGCCTTTGCTCTGTCCGTGATGCCAAAGACCACCCCACTTGGGCTTGGAGAATCGGGTCAAGCCCCCCCCTGTTCCAATACCCAAACCCCATCTGCATCGTGGGTCCATACGATGCCAGCGCCAAGTCCCTCTTCGCTTGCGCCATCTCCACATCTTGCTCCCCGAGTGCGTATTGTGCGTTCCCTCCTCTTACACCCTTCGCTATCTCCTCTGCTAGAAGTTCCCTCTGCAAATAAGGAACAACCCCCACAAAAATGGGGGTGTCTGCGGGACGGTCTCTAAGGGCGTTTAGCCCTGCCAATACCGTCTCTCTTTTAGCTATAACCAACCGCAATCTTGCACTTTGGGATGAGATTGCTAGCTGGATACGGAGGATGTCGCTTTGGGCACCCTTGCCCGAAGCATACCGTGCCTCTACCATCGCTAGAAGAGTGATTAGGGTCGATTTCTTTTCGCGAACGATCCTTAGCGTCTCGTCCACCACTGCGAGTTCATATAACCCCCTAATCGCTTTTTCTCGCAGAGCATGAGAGAACACCTCTACCCTGCCCATAGAGAGAGCTACCGTGCGGTTTGCAACCTCTCCTTTTCCTGCCAGAACGTCGGCATGGGGCATCATCTGGGTATAGAGAACCCCCATCGAGCTCATCATTTCGTCTCCCACCGTGAAATCATCCAAGCTCACATTCCGTAGCCCTACCATCAAGGTGGGATCGGGCCAGGCAGTGACTTGGGGGTAACGATGGGTAGTCCCCTCGGCTCCTTCGCGTAGAGATTGCAAAGCTGGGTTGCGCATCTCTATTTCCTCTAGGAACCTCTCCACACCTCCCCCCAACAAATCACCACTGCCAGCACCCACTAAGACAAGAGCAATGAGAAGTTGCCCCGCAAACCGAACAGACATCCTGAACATAAACGACCTCCTTGGGGCACAGCCCCATTCAAAGAAAAAACAAGGGAATGGTCCGAAGACCAAGAAAAGGAGTAGGTCTAGGTCAGGCTAAGTTGGAGGCGCGCCAAACTGGGCGGCCGCAAGGGAACCTGTGCCCTTAGAACGACCACCTTTGGCAATGAGGGGGCAACTGCCACCTGGAATTGAACGGGGGTAGCGAAGGCAACAACCGCCACAGTTGCTAGGCGAGGTTTGTCGGTATCGCCATCTGAAAAACAGTCCATAGCGGGCTGCTCAATCTGCCCCCCATCATGCCCTGTCATTCCACCACATCCATCCATACCTGTACTCATACCAAAACAGGGTAAAGAAGGCAACAGAGTAGCCCCTAGCACAAGGAAAAGGGTGCATGTCCTAATCGGTTGGCTCACGCCCCAAGTCTACCACACCCCATTAGAAGCACTCACCCACCCCTGTAGCATCAGGCCCCAAAGTGGGGTAACCCCTTCGGGCAACGATCCTTGAATCTTGGAGAGGTATTCCAAAACACGGCTTCGCGCCCAGCAGACATCAGTCCGCATGGGATTGGATGCCGGTTACTACAAGCGCGTGGATCTGTGCAGTACCCGCACCTGCACCCCCGATCCGGGGAACCTGTTCACTCTGTTTCGAAGCCAAACCTCAGTGGTTAGAAGTGCGAGAGCGCTTTGGTGGGATAGCCCTTCAGTCCCACATGACCGTTGGCCCCTTCGGATCCACTTCCATCGTGCCGTTGCAGCGGGGACAGCGGCGAGATTCATCCCAGGGCGTGAGGTCGTTGCCTTCGCATCCGGGGCATTGATTCAACTTGTACGATGATATCTGAGCCGGATTGTGAGTTCCGACCATGACATCCACCACCGCACGGCAAGTCTTGCAGATCATGGTCTCGGTCTGAGCGACGAATCCGCAGTCCGCACCCCCACTGACCTCGGCAGAGTAGCCACAGCCCGAGCAGCAAAAAGCGTAGTGCCTTCCCATGTTATAGAGGATAGCCCGGCAGAACCCGAACCCACCACCCCTCGTTTAGGAAACCGGGCACGGGGGATTGGAGGTATTTGGCAAGGGTCTGGAGAAAATACCGAGCACCCCTCTCGTTATCATCGGCGCTTAGTGCTTGGCGTAACGCTTGTTCGGCAAGGGGTAACGAAACATCCCGATACCATTTCATACCATCTTGGAAAAACCCCGGCCCCAAGAGATGGCAGCGCTCTCCCTGAACCGAAATGATGACGAGTGGGATGTTCCCTGTCAGGCGTTTTTTGTGGAGTTTTTCCATCGCTTGCTTCGTTGTTGGATTGCCCTTGGCAACTAAGACCTCAAACGGCTTAGATGCGTTGCGACGAAAGACGACAGTGTGCCCTTCCCAAGAAAGGGAATCAAATCCCTCTAGGAAAGTTTGGGAATCATCTAATGGAGCAGGGGTGTGCATTCTTCCATTTTATAGCGATACGCCCGAAATGCTCACCCAAAGAGGGGAAGAGGGGTTTGTGTGGCGACCCTTCCACGGGTCGCCACGCGTCGTGGCGTGGACATGAGGGACGGAGGTCAGAGAAGGACGCTTGCGTCCGGCTCTGTGCCGGAGCACCCAACATCGTGGCTCGGAGACCCACAACCCCCGCCTAATAACGGAATTTGTGTGGGTGCGGGGGGGTTAGGGGTCGGTGGCGAAGGCGGGGGGGTGCGTCCAGATCGCTTGGGGTTTGTGCCTAAACACCAGAAGATAGAGAAACGCTGTGGTGGTAATAAGTTGGCACGCTATCGGAAACCATCCGGGTAGCGTTGCCGTCATATCAACCAACATCCCATCCCCTGGGAATGGTCCATACCCAAATAGAGCAGGCAACCTAAACCAATAATAACAAGAGACAGCCGCTGCCCCAAAGAGGCGAATGAGGAAGGGGTGATCTTTTCGGGGTAGGACCTTTTGGAGAATAACAAAGAGGAGGAATGTAACCAGAAGCCCACCCAAAGGCCATGAATACGCCTCGGCAAGTTGCCCCAAGCCATCACGGAGCTTAGCTTGATCTTGGACTTGAAACCACCCATATACGAAGCCAGGGAACCCCCCCACCAGAAGCATCCCCGGGAAGACACGGCTAAGCGGAATCTCTACCGAAAGTGGGTGCCCATTGGGGATCGATTCGGGACAGGGTTGGACACACTTCGTGCAACGATCACACTGGGCGTTGGGGGGCGAAAACAGAGGGGCTTGACCATAGAGTTTTTCGACGGGGTGAACGGGACAGATGCCCGAGCACCATCCACTTTTTCCTTCAAAGAAGACGCCCATCAAGAAAGCGATTCCCGCCATAGAAAGGAGAAGCTTTGCTGTGGCAGGACCGTTTAGGTCAAAGATGACATGCCGAAGGGGGACGATAAGGAGAAGGAGGAGAACCCCCGTCGTTGCAAATACAGCCTGTGTAGCCACTGAGAGTTTGCGCCCCTTAGAAAACCCAAAGCGTCGGGGAATAAGAGAAGTCATGCCTAGAGGACAGATGTTCCGCCAGATACCAGGAGCCAAAACAAGTAGGGCAGGTGCTACAGGGATGAGGACATTCCAAAAGGCATCAATCCCAATCTTGGGTTTCCAGAGCAAGGCACCAACGATCGCGACCCCCACCAGCCATACGACGGCTTGGAGAATTCGCCAACCGACTCTCTGTTTGGGTGTCAAGAGTCGTTCCTCTTTGTTCAAGATTCCCTCCTTATGCTCTCCAAAGGCGCAGGGGGTCTCCCCTCCATTCAGGAAAGAGAGTTTGGCTATCTTCAATACCTAGGTGGCGATTGGCGACTTCAGAAAAAACCTCCCTAAAGTCGGTCGTTACAGGCAAGTCCCTGCCGTCCTCAAGATTGTCCTTATGGAGCGTAGGAACCGTTCCGTGAACCTGTCCTCCATCAACCCCATTACCCAAAAGGAAGAGACAGGATCCTCGGCCGTGGTCGGTGCCACCCGTCCCGTTTTCGGCTACGGTGCGTCCAAACTCGGTCATAGTCAGAACAACGACCTCATCACGCCTCCCAGCCATATCCGCCCAGAAAGCAGCGATAGATTGAGCTAAATCCCCCCCGCGTTGGGCAAATGTCCCATTCGTTGTCCCTTGCTGAACATGGGTATCCCACCCCCCCGTTTCGGCGACTGCCACTTCGAGCCCTACACCCCCCTTGATAAGTTGAGCAATCTGCTTGAGAGCATTCCCCAATGGCGAGTTGGGGTAATCGGCACCCTCCACTGGTTGGTAGGGTTCGTGCCGTAGAGCATCTAATGCTTCCAAAGCCTCAAAAGTGCTTTCACCAGTCTCGCGCATGAGGTCTTGGCTGGTCTCAGCATATAGCGATTCGAAACTACTACCCGACATCGCCCCCAAGTTCCCCAAACCAACACCTAGCCCGAAATCTGCAAGGTTGTTGATCGCTAGGGCGGATCTTTCTCCATACAAGGAGCGAGGAAGCCCGCCCCCCATAGAAACGGCTTGGAAAGGGGTTGCTTCATGCCCCAAGAGACCCACAGCCCTGTTTAGCCACCCATCGGGGGTTCCTTTGACTCCTGGGGTTCCCGTCTCCATATAATCTTGCGCGTCAAAGTGCGAACGCGTCGTATCGGGGCTTCCTACCCCATGGACGATGGCGAGTCGTCCTTCATCCCATGATTCACGCAAGGGAGCAAACGAAGGGTGTAAGCCAAACCCTACCCCCAAATCGCCCACTTGACTCTCTGCACCTCTGGAAGCTGACATCCCCAAGCGAGGGCGGAGTTTGGAGAGATAAGGGTCGTCCAATGGGGGGACTGCCATGAGCCCATCCATCGCCCCCCTCTGAAAAATCGTAACGAGCGTCTTCTTCTTGCCAAAGGGTGCAACCTCTGCCGCACCTAGGGCGGTGCGACCCAAGAAGAGAGGGCTTCCACCCACCCCCAAAGAGAAAAGGGCAATCCCCCCCGCCTTTACGAACGCGCGCCTTGTCAGGCGACCCTCTTGATTGTCATCCATCCTATGATTAGTCATCTTTACCTCCTTTGGAACTCGGGCGAACCCAGCAATACGCCCACAACCTGGGCCAAGACCTTTGGATTGTTCACGGGGTGATCCCAATCTACCGTTTGCTCGTTCTCTCTCCTTTCGGACATCCCGCCACCCCTTGACATCCCTCCACCCATTGAACTCGTTCCACTTGCATAAGTGGAATCGGGTGTGGCACTCTCCACTTTTTGGGCGAAGTCTGGGTCGGCTACCACGGGCGCTAAAAGGGCTAAAGTATCGGTCAAATCACGCCCGTCCAAGATGTGCCCTGCATAAACCTCTAACGCATGCTCAATGCTCTCTGGTTCATGAAAAACACCCCCAAAGGTGTTCAGCCCCCTTAGATCAAATCGCACCCCACGAATACGCCCCATTGCTAGATTCAACCCAAAGTTCATCCGTGAAAGCAACGAACCGGCATTGACCCAAGCGTCTGCCCTGTCGGGATACCCTGTTGGAGCTTCGTATCTGTAGAGGGGCTGTCCCATTCTCTCCACCCATTGAAGAGACGCACGGGGGAGTGTCATTTGCACATCAAGAGCCCTGAGTGCAGAAGCGACAACCTCGAAAGGAGACTTGATCTTAGAGCGCACCGAACTTACCGACCAAAACTCGTCGCTCCAAAAAAGCACCTTCATGACTTCTCTTAGGTCTCCGCCTGTTTCTGAGAATCGAGTTGCCATCGCATCAACCAAACGATCGGATGGTGTGTCAGAAACGAACCGAATAGCGAGCTTCTTAGAGATAAAACGAGCCGTCCATGGGCTACTTACCAATAGATCCATGACCCGTTCGCCCTCTTCTACACCGCCACCCGCAGGAAAGGTATTGCCCATAATCAACTTGCCATCCGCATCATGCATGTCCGCACGGAAAAGAAACCCCTCTTGGGCAACGAATCCCAAAGATTCTGCTTGTTCTAGAGTTGCTGAAAGCTCTGGGTGGTCATCTCTTTCCATCATCCCGCCCATATCTTCCCCCATCATCCCGCCCATCTGGCGGTCGTCGTTCATCTCTCCCATTCCTAACCGAGAAGCGACTTCGGGGGGGAGAAAAGTCCACCCTGTAAATGCCCTTGCAACCTCTTCTACATCCCCTTGGGAATACCCCAATGGCTGATTGAATGCTTCTACACCCAATGTGTGGAGTTCCATGATTTCCCGAGCGTAGTTCTCGTTGAGCCCCCTCCTGCCCCTGCCCATCCCCCTAGGCATATCTCTTTGAGAACGGCCACTTTCTGCCAACGCCATCTGGGCTGTAGTATGAGCCCCCTGCTCTGCATTCGACATCGCATTATCTAAGTAAAGCAACATCGCTGGGTGCTTCGCTGTTGCACCCAACATCTCGCGGAAGTTCCCCAATACATAGGGACGAATCGCTTCTAACTCGTAGTTCACTACATAGGGTCGTGCTTGGTTCTTTGAGACAGTGATGTTGAAATGGTTGAACCAAAAATCAGCCAAGACCTCCTCTAACTGGTTCTCTGAATAGACCGCACGCACCAACTTATGAGCCATCAACTCGCCCGTGAGTTCGTTTTGCGAGCGAATACCATATGTCTCCATATACTCTGCACGAATCTGGTTGATTTCTTGATTAGTAAGGTCATCTTGCTCGGCTTGGGTGATGATGCCGTTCTGGCGTGCCCAAGCCAATGCCCGATTCGTTACCACCCCGGGATTGGGGTAGGTGCGGGTTATCTCTACAATGGAAAGATCTAGGGTGCGGAAGGGCTCAAGAGCGTCCTCCAGTTCCCCATCAGGAATCTCACCCCCCAATTGGGCTTCGAACCAAGCTTCTGGCCCCATTGCCAAGACTGTAGCAATATCCCCTGGGCGGGGTCCGAACGCAAACCGATCCAGTAAATGACGGGCAGTTTCCTCTTCTGTTAGCCCACTGGTCTCCCACGGGTATGGACTCGTTTCTGGTGTTTGAACCTGAATCGAAACCCCACGGCTGCCCCCTGCTGCTAAGAGTGTGGCAACTGTCGCCATCCAAAAGATCTTCTTCATTCTCTGTTTCTCCTTTTCTTGTTCAAACCTACTCTATACCCGAATCAGGCAACTCTGTTTCCCGATAGGTGAGTCTACCAAGACTTACCCACCCTCACCAACGGAACTTTTCCATCGTAGGGGTGATAATGGGGTTGAGAGACGAATAGAACAACAAGCGAACAGACTCGTTTTTCAGATTTGGTATTGGAGGTTTGTGATTATGTATCAATACAATAAAAAAGGTTTTGGCGTCCTATTGGGGCTTTTCTTTCTGCTGGGTGTCCTACTCCCTGCCCAAGGAGGGCAACGGGGAGAGAAGAAGAGCGTTTCGTCTTGGATCAAGAAGAACGACACCAACGAGGACGGCAAAGTCTGTCCTGATGAATCCGACTTGCCTGCCGAGATCTTTGATCGGCTGGATCAAGACGGTGACGGCTGTTTCAATGCCGAAGAGGCAGGAGCTTCCAAAGGCGGCCCCCAAAGAGATAGACAAAGGAACATGCTCTCTGGGTTAGACAAGGATGGCGACGGTAAAGTCTGTTTGGAGGACTTACCCAATGACCGGCCCGAAATGGTTGAACGAGGGAAAGAGATGCTTGCTCGACACGACAAGGATGGCGATGGATGTTTGTCGGGGGATGAGATACCCCAGGGTGGCTCCAATCCGGGTGGGAATCGGAACCTATGGTCCATGCTCGTTCCCCTAGATAGGAACGGAGATGGACTTGTTTGTCGGGATGAAGTCCCCCTCTATGACATGCGCGCAACGGGGCGCATCGGTGAACTCTATATTGAATATTTGGATGTGGGCGATATCAATAACGACAACTGCTTGGAAGAGAGTGAAGTCAACATCCCCTTAGAAGAAAGGGCGCAGTGGGAACATCTTAGCCGAATGGACATGAATGGAGATGGTTTGGTATGTACCGATGAGATGCCCCTTACAGACAGAGGCTCGGAAAACCCCCAATCTCTCATACAAAGACTTGATAAGAATGGAGACGGGTGTCTCTCCGAAGATGAAGCCGCCCTACCCCCTACACCCCAAAGTCCGTGGGCAAGAATCTCCACCATGGACCTCAATGGAGATGGGCTCGTATGTAGGGACGAAGTGCCTGATGTTCTCTTTGGCGAGGGGGGTCGGTTTGGGAGGGGGCAAGATGCCCCCCCAAGATCCGCAGACCAAGGAAGACGGGGCGAAGGGCAAGGGAGAGGGTCGTTTGGGCGGCCACCAGAACCCCCCTCCCCTGAAATGGAGTTCAACGCGATGTTGCGGTCTTTTGATCACGATGGCGACCGATGTCTCTCCGAAAGTGAGATTCCCCAAGGTCCAGTAGGTGGAGGTATCAGTTGGTCTCACTTTGAGAGGATGGACACGAACAAAGATGGGCTCGTTTGTATGGATGAGTGGGCGGCAATCTCTGATGGGTTTCAAGGTCGCCCCCAGCAAGAAGGTAGGGGGGGACTCCAAGGGAACCCTCAGGGTGGAAGACCTGAAAGAGGAAGGAGGCCTGATTTTGGACAGATTCTAGAGAAGTTGGACTTGAATGGCGACCGTTGTATTGAGGAATCGGAAATCCCCACCCCACCCCAACAGGGGCAGGGAAACAGGAAGCCAAGAGGCGCTAACTTTGTGGAGAGGTTTGATGCGAATGGGGACGGTGCCGTTAGCCCCGACGAGTTTGATGGTCCAGAAGATGTCTTTGCCAAACTTGATCAAAACGGCGATGGTCTCATTGATCACGCAGATCTTGACCACTAGTCTGGTGCGTTTGAGTTTCGAAGGCGTAAGATAGGGGGTGTATGTCAACGAGCGTTTTTTCGAAGCTAACATTCGTGGTTCTCTTGATCGTTTCGTTCTGGGTAGGACGACTCTGGGAACAACGCCATTCCCCTTCCATTTCAACAACGACCAGCACCACCCAACCGATCAACCCTGTTGCCCTCCCCTCTGTTCAATCAGAATCTGTTCCCCTTGAAGTCCTTACCTTAGTAGAGACGCCCCCTATTGAAGAGAAGCCCCAGAAAGAGTGCTACCCCCCACCCCCAGCTCCCGGAGACTGGGCATGGAATCAATTTGTCCTACTGGACAGGAATGGGGATTGTGTCGTTACCTTAGACGAACACCTTGATCACATCGAGTTTGCTCGCTTGGATCGGGACGAAAATGGATCGGTCTCTCTGGTTGAAGTGGAGTTTGAAGTTTTCGTCACCCATATTGATCACAACCTAGATGATGAGGTGAGTTCTGGTGAGTTGGGGACCAGTTGGCAACCCGCTGATGCCGCAGCCTTTGTAGCCGTTGTTGATATTGACTTGGATGGGCGTATTTCCTTTGATGAATATCGGTTTCGGTTGGAGATACTTAGAGAGGGCGATTCCAGATATTGGACCTTGGCACATGCTCAAGAGGACGTCTTTTTTGAACGGCACGGTTTGGGCAACCAAGGGGTTCACGTGGCTCAGATCCGCTTTTCCCTAGCCTCTTCGTTGGATAGTGATGGGAATGGTGTCCTTTCGAGACATGAGTACCGCGGACGCCTTGCTCAGTCGTGGGACATTGCTGAGCCCCTACGCACCCTTGATAGATGGATGGCAAGGGATGAGTTTTTGGAGGCTGGGGTTGGGGGTTGGATCTTTATCCCTATGGACAGGAATGGAGATGGTGGTGTAGAGAGGAGTGAAGTAAGAGACTACATTGCACGGAAAATATCTGGTCATGGGAAACTTCCCGAAGTGGGGCTTTTTCTGTTGTTTGATAGTAACCACTCGGGATTCTTGGAGTTTGAAGAGTTCCAACCCGATTCTCTGGATTGGTTGTTGGGCTTTGATGTGGATGGGAATGGCATACTAAGTTGGGGCGAGTCGGAACTCTTCTTGACCCCTTGGGCACGAAAAGATGCCATAGAATGGGGTAAGGACTTTGGTTCATTTTTCCCCTCTCTGGACGGGGATGGAAATGGAACGCTCTCACGGATTGAATCGGGGCTGAACAATCCTTTCTTTGACAGCGTGGACGAAAATGAAGATGGTGAACTCTCGCTTAGTGAAATAGCGGCAGCAAACAAGAACGATTACTAGAGTCTGATTCGGAGGTTCGTATTATGAAGGTATTCAAGAATATTCTGTCTGTCTTTGGGGGATTGGTTCTATTCTATATGCTCCTCTCCTTATTGGAGGAGAAAGAAGCACTCACGCCAGCAACCCCAAACCCTATGGGTATCAAGGGTGCCGCGGAACCCCCTATTACCCCGCCCACCCCAGCCCCACTGTTGGTGGGCACTGTCTGTTCCCCCGCCCTACCTGGGGATGACGAAGGGCGCACTGAAGCGCGCGCCCAGTTCCATGCATGGGATCGCAATGGCGACTGCCAGATTACTCAAGATGAACATCCAGACAGAATGCTCTTTGCAGAATCTGACAGAGATGAGGATGGTTACCTTTCAGTAAACGAAATCCACTACGAGGGGATGGTTACTTTCCTTGATAACAACAATGATGATACGGTAAGTAAAGGAGAGCTTTCTGCGATCTTTGCAGGCCCCGAAGCCGACGCTATTTTTGGATTGCTGGATGCCGACATGGATGGTCGCATCTCCTTCTGGGAGTTTGACCTTTTTCAAGTTACCAACGACCAAGCATGGGGGAAGGATCCACCCACAAGCTTTACACAAACGAACGCTCTCTTTGATGGGGACAGTAATGGTGATAACTTGCTTTCTGCCTCGGAATTACCTTTGGGCTCGGAAGCCCTTCAACTGGACAAGAATGGCGATGGTCTTTCTAGAAGCGAGTACTTGGAGAGGTATGTAGTGGCACTTCTTCCCATGTTCTTGGAACACTTTAGAGAGGCTGATGAAGATGGCGATGGCGAACTGACATCATGGGAATTGACCGCTGCAGGTAATGACGATGCGGAGTTTGCCATGATGGAAACGAATGGTGATGGGGTGGTGGTTGTTGACGAACTAAGGGATTTCATCTTACGTATTGTCACAGGTGCCGGTAGCCTCCCTGAACGCACTTGGTTCATCCTGATGGATTCGGATCGCTCTGGGCATGTTGACCTTTTTGAGATTCCTGGTGAAGAAGGACAGGAAGGATTCCCCTATCTAGATCTCGATGGAAATGGGGTTTTGTCTTGGGAAGAGTTTGAGGTTGGTCTTCGCCCCATAGCGCGTAGCGACGCACTGAGAGATGGAGGCTTGGTTTACCATTTTGGGACACTTGATGCGGATCGTGATGGGGTGCTTTCGTTTGAAGAAACGGGTGCTGAAAAGCCTGCTTTTGTGGAGGCAGACAAAGACGGGAGTGGCTCGTTGACGATCGGCGAACTCCTCCCCAAATCCTAGGCTCCCCCAAATCCGTTAGGGGAAGGGATGCATATGGTGGCCTACCCAACGGCGACCCGTGGAAGGGGCGCCAAAAGTGGAGGGTGCGCCCTAAAGTGGAAGGGTCGCCCTAATACTACGCCTGCCCACATCCCCCCCGCAATAAGGAACCTCATCGCATGTGGCGACCCGTGGAAAGGGCGCCCTAAAGTGGAAGAGTCGCCCTAACGGGGATGTATGCATGGGGCGACCAATCGGTTTGGGGTGCTGGGTATTGGTAGGATGAGTTTATGTGGGTCTTATCTCTTGTATTATGGGCGGGTTGGGGGGAGCAAATGGAAACGGTGCAGACTTTGATGGAAACTGCGAGGAAGGATACCCTTGCCTACGAACGATTGGGGGAACTCTGCTTGGGGATCGGTCATCGCCTCTCGGGATCCAAAGGGTTGGAAGAGGCGGTGGTGTGGGGACAAGCTACGATGGAAAAGGACGGGGCAGACCGTGTGTGGTTGCAGGAAGTGATGGTGCCCCACTGGGAAAGGGGCGAAGAACATCTATGGTTGACAGAACCTACCCACGAAGAACTCCCCTTTCTCTCGTTTGGTGGCTCGGTGGGTGGGGTGGCAGAAGGAGAGGTTTTGGTCGTCTCTTCCTATGACGAACTGGGACCCCGAGCCGAAGGAAAAATCATCCTCTTCAATATCCCCAAAGAGACACCAGGGCTAGAGGGTTATGGCGACGTGGTGGGCTATAGATACGGGGGCGCTACGGCTGCAGCAGAATGGGGTGCAACAGGGGCACTTTTACGAAGTATCGCTGATGGAAGCCTACGCACGCCCCATACAGGGGGGATGAGTTACGGGGAAGGGGCGGAAAAGATCCCCTATGGAGCGATCACAGTGGAGGATGCCGAACGCCTCCAATGGCTCCAAGACCGTGGCACACCGGCAAGAGTCAAGATGTCGCTAGGTGCAAAGACTTACCCAGATGCCCTCTCCCACAATGTGATTGGAGAGATTAGAGGCACAACCTATCCCGATGAAGTCGTGATCGTTTCGGGACACCTTGATGCTTGGGATGTGGGACAAGGAGCTCATGATGATGGTGCTGGGGTGATACACGCCCTAGAAACCCTCCGACTTATTAGGGAACTAGGTATCCAGCCCAAACGGACGATTCGTGCGGTACTTTGGACGAATGAAGAGAATGGTTCCCGCGGGGGGAAATCGTATGCTGATGCGTTTGGAGAGGGGACATTTGCGGCGATTGAATCCGACTTAGGTGGATTCCAGCCCATTGGGTGGGTTTCGACAGGAACAGGTGAACAGAAGGCTTGGCTGGATCGTCTTCTGGAAGGATGGGGGTTGCCCCATATCGGGAATGGAGGTGGCGTTGACATCGGTCATCTAGAGCCCCACGGCACACTCCTTATTGGATTGCGCCCCGACGATACCCATTACTTTGATTACCACCACGCCCCCTCCGACACTTGGGATGCGGTGGACGAAAGAGAACTTCGTGAAGGGTTAGCCCATGTCGCTGCTTTGACATGGCTTCTAGCAAACACGGAGGAATGAGATGCCTTTTATCAAGATCATCAGCCAAGAAGATGCTGGACCTCTGTTGTCTGCGATTTACAAAGGCGTTTCGGGGGAACGAGGGCGCGTAAGTAATGTGTTGATGATCCAATCGTTAGATCCCCCATCCCTAAAAGGGCATCTTGACCTTTATAAGGCAGTTATGTTTTCTCGTGAGGGGCTTTCTAGACGCGAGAGAGAGGTCGCTGCCGTCGCCGTTTCGGTAGCGAATCGTTGCCCCTATTGTGTCGCTCACCATGGGGCAGCTCTTCGGACATTGGCACCATTGGAACTATCTGAAGGGTTAGAGAATGGGGCACTTCCTGACGACCTCACACCGAGGGAATTGGCGATTGTGGCATTCGCCAAAGAACAGACATCAGCCCCCGTTGCCGATCTATCCCTTGTGGAAGAACTAAGAAAGGTGGGGTTAGATGACTTAGAGGTGTTACAAGTAGCAGAAGTCGTTGCCTATTTCAACTTTGTGAACCGCATCGTCCTCTCCCTAGGCGTCTCGCTAGATGGAGATGCCGGGGTAGAAGGGTACAGATACGACTAACGGAGTTAGATCTTTGCCTTTTGAAGGCGAAGGCTGTTCGCAATGACGATGATATCGCTTGCCGCCATCGCTGCTTGGGCCACTGCAGGGTGGAGGATACCGATAAATGCCAAGGGGATTGCAATTAGGTTATAAGCACCCGCCCAAGCGAGATTTTGCCCCACGATACGGAATGTCACCCGGCTTAGATTGACCGCACGCACAAGGGCGCGAAGGTCGCCTTGAGCCAGAATAAGGTCGCCTGCTTCTTTTGCCAAATCCGTTCCTGTCCCCATCGCAACCCCTACATGAGAAGCTGCCAAGGCAGGGGCATCGTTTAGCCCATCTCCGGCGAAGACAGAGAGGCGTCCCTCTCTCTCTAGTTTTTTGACAAGGGCGACCTTTTCTTCAGGGCGCATCGCTCCGTGCCACTCGCTGATACCGGCAGCCTCGGCAGCCCGACGCACAACCTCTGGGCGATCGCCACTGGCAACGATCACCTCTAAACCCATCTCTTGGAGTGTGCCGACTGTCTCCTCAGCCTCTTCTCGCAAGATATCCTCCAACCCCATCACGCCTAGGAGTTGTCCTCCCTTTTGGATACCGACAGCACTCTGTTGGGGGGGGAGGGAATCGGCTAAAGACTCTGCTTCCTTCCCCAACCACTTGGGGCGACCGACCCGTAGCTGTACTCCATCCAGCATAGCTTCCATACCCTCACCCGCTATCGCTTGGAACGCCTTTGCAGTTGGAACCTTTAGCCCTTCTTTGGCTCCGTGGCGAAGAATCGCTCTGGCGAGGGGATGTTCGCTACCCGCCTCTACCGCCATGGCCATTGTAAGGACGCTCTTTTTGTCGATACCATCGGCGGGAAGGACTGCACCCACTTGGGGACGACCAAGGGTAAGTGTACCCGTCTTGTCGATAATGAGGGTCTTGCAGTCTTTTAGGGCTTGGATACCACGGCCTTCTCTGATGATGACACCTGCTCTGGCGCCTCTACCTGCCCCTACAAATAGTGCAAGGGGTGTGGCGATGCCCAGAGGGCAAGGACAAGAAACAACGAGAACCGCCAACGAAACCAACCACCACGCCATGGGGTCAGGAGAAAGCCCCAAGGGATCGGCTAGAGTACTACGAATCGTCGCCATACTCTCGGGGGCAAGAGCCCAGAGGAGTGCTGCTCCTGCAGCGAACGCGAGGACTATGGGAACGAAAACCGCGACGATACGGTCGGCTAATCCTTGGATAGGCACACGCGTGGCACTTGCTTCGCCCACCATCCTTGCCAGTTGAGACAAATAGCCATCTGCACCCGATGACTCCACCCTAATAATCAGACACCCCGATCCGTTTTGGGTACCCCCAATCACTTTGTCACCGACGATTCGTCGAACCGGGAGGGACTCGCCTGTTACCAGAGATTCATCTACCTCCCCCTCGCCATCAATCACCTCTCCATCCAATGGAATCGTCCCACCAGGCAAGACGACAACGATATCTCCCACCCCAATCTCTTCTAGGGGAGTCTCTCTCTCTTCGCCCGAGGATGACCTGACCACAGCCAAAGGGGGGGAGAGTTCTAGAAGCCCCTTGACGGCACGGTCGGCACGACCCTTGAGCAACTCTTCAAGATACTGCCCACTTATATAGATAGCAAATAGGAGCAGGCCTTCCCGCCCCATTCCATCAAGGGGGGTCCCTTTTATCGTGGAGATAACAGCAACGGCGTGATGTCCAACAGCCCCCGTAATCCCGATACCAATAAGCGTTTCCATATTGAAGTTTCGGGTGCGTAGTGTCGTCCAAAACTCAGCCAATAGATCCCTTCCCGCAACGCCCAAGACAACGAGCAGTGTCCCCATCACGCCCAAATCCCCAAAGGGGACAGAGTGGCGGAAGGCTACAAAGCCTAGGAGGGCACCCACCCACGCCACAGCCATCTGGAAATGAGGGTTCTTTATCTGGGGGTGGTCATGGGGTGCAGAGGGGCTCGCTACAGGATCGTGCCACGAATACCCTGCCTTGGCAACCGCACGGGCAATCGCTTCCTTTTCCACCTCACCATGAACGACCGCATCCCCCGAAACCCCGCTAATGAGGACATCTTCTACCCCAGGAAGAGCACAGATTACTTTTTTAGCCGCTGCAGCACATGCGCTACAGCTCAGCCCTGCAATCTTCCCACGGAGTGTCGGCGTCAATTAGGCTTCCTTCGTAATGACCATAAACCCAGCGTCGTCAATCGCTGCGGCAATGTCGGGGAGGTTGCTGGGGCAACCGCATGTAAATGTAACAGACCCAGCATCGGTATCTGCTTCAATATCCGACGAACAATCACAGGCACCCAAGATCGCATCTCTAACCTTGGAGGCACACCCCCCACAAGACATTCCCTCTACGCGTATCGTCACTCTATCTCCCTTTTCCATATCTCTCACCTCCTTTATTTTACGAACCGACGGACCGTTTCTGCAAACTCTTTGATTCGGGCTGAAGCCAAATCAGGATCATCCGAACGAATCGCCTCTGTGCAGCACGTCTCTAAGTGGTTTTCCATCAAGAGGACTGCCACCGAATCCAACGCTGAACGCGCCGCGTGAATCTGATTCAAAACATCCACACAGTAAGAACGCTCTTGAATCAACCGCTGAACCCCGCCCACTTGCCCCTTTACCCGAGCCAAACTTCGTAAAGCTTGCCCCTGAAGAGGCGTCAAAGAATCCGTCTGTTCGCAACACGGTTTATTATCCATACCATCATTATACCCCCCGGGGGTATCAAACTGAGACTATTGGGTAGAGAATGGGGGGATGGTCTGGCTTCTTCTCTTTCTCTCGTTTGGTGCGATGTGGCTCGTTTCTGTGGAACTGGAAAAAGGGTGTGCTGGTGCTGCCCATCGCCTCAGGCTACCTCCTTCTGTTGCTGGTGCAACCCTGTTGGCGATCTCCTCTTCGGCGCCTGAGTTCTTTACCAGCCTGCTGGGAACCGTTCGTCATGGAGTCTTTGAGATTGGCTTGATGGCGATCTTATGGAGCGCTATCTTTAACCTGACTGTTCTGCCTGGCGCTAGTGCCCTTGCCACACCCCACGAAAAGAGAGGGAAGGGGACGATTTTTCATAAAGTCGTTTGGCGTGATGCCCTCTCTTATCTCGTCATTGCGCTCCTCCTCCTCTTCCTTGTAAGTGATGGGAACCTCTCGGCTCTCGATTCTGTAATTCTGCTTGGAGCTTATGGTGCTTACATCCTTTTGCTCAAGGACTCCCAAGGGGGGGAATCTGTCATACCTTCCCAATACGCGCCCTGGCGCATCGCTCTCTCTCTGATCCTGGGCATAGCCTTGATTGCCCTTCTGACCGAAGTGATGATCGGTGCAGGCACCCAGATCGCCGCTGGGATCAGTGGACTCTCTTTGCCCTTGGTCTCTGCCCTTCTTTTTGCTGCAGGGACCTCGGTACCTGATACATTCTTGTCGGTAATATCTGCGCGTAAGGGAAATATCTCGGGGAGTATCTCGAACGCTTTTGGGAGTAATAGTTTCGACTTGACCGTTTGCCTCGCTGTGCCTGCCCTTGCCGTAGGCGGTGTCGAGGTTCCCTTTACACCGATGGTATCAGTGAGTTTTTCGATGTTGTTGGGCACACTCTTGGTCGCTTTGATTCTAGTAAGGACAGGATACGAAATCTCAAAGAAAGAAGGAGTTTTCCTCCTTTTCCTCTACCCCGCCCTGCTGTGGGGATTGCTCTATTTGACACCCACTTAGGTTGTCAAGAGCAACGAAACAAAGTGCATAGGCAAGTTGGGCAGCCTCCTTCATTGCTCCTAGACCCCCCAGAGGAAACTATTTGCGAAACGACCTCAAACCCAGTTGAGAACAGTTCTCTAATCTCTTCGGCTGGAATCTGATAAGGTCCCCCTTCTCTATCCGCGTCCAACCCCATCGTCCATAACGAGAATAGAGCTCCTTTTCTAAGCAATCGGTGAAGAACAGAAGGGTAGAGTCTTCGGCGTCTAGGTGCCAAGCAATGGAAACAGCCCCTGTCGTGTCCATACATGAACGCTCCGACGTCTGCACGCACCAATTCGAGGATGTTTGCTTGCACCAGCCTTACCCTCCCCAATACTCCTGCTCTCTTTAGTCGGGTAGCCGCAATGCCCAATGCAGCCGCTGATAGGTCAACCGCCGTCACATCAAACCCCTTTTTTCCGAGATACCGTGCATCATTCCCTGGTCCACATCCCAAATCCAGAACGGGGCCAGGGGGTTGGAAGACCCCCGTCCTAACCAACCGGGCGAGAAAGGGCACAACACGGTTGTTGTCCCAGGGCAAATCTCCCCCCTTGTATCGCTCTTCCCACCGTGCACGATTGGCTTGGGGAGACTCCCCCCGCTTTCCCCTAACAGATTGCGTATCGCTCATCCATCACTCCACGGAGGGTCTTTAGGTGGTGCAAAGGGGTTTTTGGGACTATCAAACCAATCAAGTGTCAAGGGTAGCCATCTATCGATAGGGGTCGCTTTCCATCCCAGCTCCTTCTTCGCTTTGGTGGTGTCCATCACAATATCATGATCAAACCCAAAGGGATGCCAAGGAGACCGTTTTTCTGGACCTGTTCTTCGCGACGACTGCGTAAAGAATGCCGGCTCTACACCCAAATGGGCTGCCACCTCTTCTAAGTATTCCCTATGCGTAAGGGGTTCCGCTTGGGCAAAATTGTACGCTTGCCCTTGCGCCTTTTCCCCCTTTTCTACCACCTTGAGAATCGCCGAAACAACATCTTTGGAGTAGATATGTGTGTACTTGAATCTACCCCCATCCAAAAGCTCCACCCTATGCCCACTCTGTAGCCACAACTGGTACCGCCAAGCCCTTAGGGTATAGTCCCAAGGTCCCTGCACGATGGGGATGCGGATCCGTGTCTCTGGAAAACCGTGCACACCATACGCTTCAAGTAAGACCTCTTCACACCCTCTTTTGCCCATGCCATAATCCCAGCCTTGGGGCGCTTTTGTGGGGCGAGGAATGGCGGGGTTCTCTACATCTTCTTCTGTAATAGGACCATTGTGGGTGCGTTGTCCCACAGCGTATACAGAGCCGGTAGAGATGTGGACAAAGTGACCCACGCTTCCAGAGAGTACCGCAACCGCATCCTCGCTCTCTACTGGTTTGTAGGCAAGAAAGTCCACCACAACATCCCATTCCCCAGATTCTCTAAGTAGCTTTCGGAAATCTGCTCGGTCTGTGCGGTCGCAGACCAATCTATTCACGACTTTGCCAAAGGGGTCATCTACCTGCCCTCTGGTGAGAATCGTCACACTGTCCCCCCTGCTATTGAGCGTCTCCACCAAAGTGCGCCCCATGAACCGTGTGCCACCCAAAACGAGAATTCTCAAGGTGGTATCTTAGGTAATGGAATAGAACTCAGACTCATTAGGAGAAAATGGGTGAATAGAGCGCACCCCAAAGAGATGGTTGGGGAAAACCCCTGAGCAAGGGACTAGCCAGGCCGGGCGTATTGGGCGTCGATAGCCTCTTGAATCTCTTCTATTGGCAAGCCGGCTTTCGATAAGCGGTAAGCGGTGCGCACCTCGTTGATACAGATGGCACAGTTCGCACCGTGGTCGTTGGTAAAGCAAGTCAGCAGACTCTTATGCCCAGAATGGTCCGAGCAAAAGCAGTAGCAGAAGAGCTGGTCAATCACCTCTGAAACTTCTGCTGCCATCTGGTAAGTCTCTCTAACCACCCCTGCGG
>JACNFQ010000047.1:0-22757 GCA_014384545.1 bacterium
TTGAACAACCAGGCATAAGGGGATCGTTATAGGGTAGGCAGCGACCCAACTGCAACGTTCCACTCGCTGATAGCCCCGAGCCTGCCGTAGCAAACTTGACCACTGTACCTGGATCGAACGAAAGGGTAGCACCCGCTTCCACCGTAACGACCCCATCCACAACATAGGAGCCCGTAACAGGGGGCCAACGAACGACACCAACGGCTTGGGGGATACTCCCCGACTCTATCTGTACCGCATCAAACCCCTTCCCAATAAACTCTATCGTAGAGCCCAGTCCGGCATAGGCAGGTTGCATGACCAAAGCGAAACTTTCGGCATTCTTCACCTTCAAGTTGTCCACCAAGGGCTGAGTGGTCAAGGGGCTACCGGTAATCGTCAACCCATCTCCTCTTACATCCTCAATCGTTAGTCCATCAAAGACCAGAGGATTCGTCGTGGTCCCTGCCGACTCAATAATGACACCACCTTCACGGACTGGCGTCACTAAGTCGCTAAGTGCTCCCCCAAACCGAACCCACACATTCTCCATAGAACCCTCGGCACCAGCCGAGAATTTGACCTGACCGAATGAACCAGCACTGGCTGTCTCGGGGGTTGCTGGTTGCCCTGGGCAGAACCCATTCGTCGTCCGATCAGGGTTAGAGGGGTCGTCTCCGTCCACTTTCGTTCCCACCGTCACGGGCTCAATCACAAAGAGATTGCCCCCCGTCACATTCAAGGAACCCCTTACATCAATACCAATAGGTGAAAAACCTTCCGATTGGCGGTCAATAGCCTTGAGGAAAACGATGCCTCCAAGGGTATCAACAGTCAAATCTGAAGAGATGGTCAAATCCGTTGGGAAGAAATAGGGCGAACCCGAATCGTCCCAAGAAGTCGGCGTTGTGAGGTCAGAACCAAGAAGGGTCCCACAGTTGAGCAGTGTAACACCCACCTTGTCCGATTTTTTGGGGTTTTGATCGCCTTCAAGGAAAGCCCAAGCTTCAACCTCAACACCACCAGCAATAGGGTTCCATAAGCCCTGTTTATTGGGAGGATCCCATGTGGATTCGGCCGAACAAGACCATCCATCTGTGCCATCAGTATCCGAGCAAACGAACTGTAGATCCACGAAGAACTGTACCTCGTTGACACTTAGAGAGGCATTGACAACCGCTGAGAAATCAACCATCCGACCCTCTCCGACCTGTGGGTTGATATCGGGGGCAGGGGCAACGACTTCGTTTGCGGATGGTGTTGTAACCATAATCAAGGCGTTTCCACCACTTTGGTCATTCTTGATCGTTACAGTCTCGGTTGCCAAGCTGGTATGAGGAGGAGAAGCGGAATCGGTGGCAACGATATCTAGACTATAGGAACCATCACCAGCCGTAGGTACCGTGTTGGTATCCCACCCCGACAATGTCCAAGGTTGCAGTTGCCATACATCAGCATGACTATCCGCTGATATGGCAACACTCAAAGGTGTTTCTAGCTCGATTGCCGCACCACCAAAACAGAGCGGTTCGGAAAGGATTGTGCTCTTGATGATGAGAGAAACACCAGCTTGGCTACTGTTCCGAATCCGCACCCTGTTCCCCGCACCAAATCCAGTCGCATCCGCGACACAAAGTAGCGTAGCATCCTTCAAAGCATCTTGAGATAGTTTTGTCGCTACCAAAACACCCACAGAAACAGAGGGGAGATTCTCTCCATCAACTTTGAGGGAGATCGTCGCGGGTAGTCCCGCACGATGACCCTCAAGTGTTCCCGAAACCTGAGCAGTGCCTTGAAGGGTTGCTGGAATCGCATTCACCAAGAGATTCATATCCACCGTAAAAGGCTTGGGTGCAGTTACAGCGTGCCGCGTTGAATCAGCCAAATCGGCCGAACCACAATCATTCGCACAAGCCCAAACGCGCATATTTACGGTCTTTGCCTCAAGAGGAGCATTCCAAATAGAGACTGTTCCTGCTACCCCACCAGAAAGATATGTTCCTGGCACACCATTCACCTTACAGTCGTTGGGAATATTGGCGATATTCGTTTCTTCTCCTACAAAATACCCAGCATCCGAGCCATCAGGACTCGTTGCACACCACGCCCACGCTACTGCAGAAGAAGTTGATACCGTCAAGTTGACCTGTGAACCTGGAAGAATCACTCCCGAAGTGGAACTCGGACCCGAAGAAATAGTAGGCTGACTTACGCCATCATCTTCATTGGTCCCTGACTGGGACGAAGTTGTACTTCCTCCTCCCCCACAAGAAACCACTCCCAGAACGAGAATCCAGAATATCGCTAGTCGTCTCATATCAATCACGCCTCCAATAATCTCAACAGAGGGAACCCCCTCCATTACCCGACCACCCATAAAAGGTAAACCATACATTATAGACCACAAGAACAGAAAATGGAGATTCACCCCCCACAGGGGGGTTTTCCAGTTCACTATCTTGGGTATCCCTTCAGACCAACAACATCTCGTATCGCTGCCAACCGGGGTTGGGCAATTCGCCTTGCTGCCTTTGCCCCCTCTTGGAGAATCTCCTCCACACGGTCTGGGCGATTCAACCATGCCCTCTTTTCTTCACGAATACCACTTAGTGCGTCCTCAAGTACGCCAGCGACGGCCACTTTGAGGTCCCCATACCGCAACTGCCCCCCTTCTGCTTCCTTGTGAGCCTTCTTCCCTTCCTCAGCATTGAAAGACGCCAATATGCCCAATAGATTCAACACACCAGGAGAGAGAGCGCCCTGCCCCGAATCGGTTACAGCGCGCTTTACTTTCTTGAGTAGACTCTCTGCCTCTTCATCAATAAAGACGCACCCAGTAGGATCACTCTTGCTCATCTTCCTAGAAGGCTGATTCAACGAGAGCACTTTGCCTACTTGGGGGATATGTGCTCTTACTTCCTGAAATAGAGGAGTATAACGCTTGTTGAATCGGCGAAGGAGTTCGCGCGTCAGTTCCAGATGTTGTGCTTGATCTTCGCCTACAGGGACCTTATTGGGTCCATATAGGAGAATATCTGCGGCTTGGAGAACCGGATAGTTCAGTACGCCCAACCCGACTGACTCTGTATCTGTCCCTCCCCCCTTGTCCTTGAACTGAGTCATGCGCGCCATCTCTCCGAACCGAGCAACGCAAGAAAGAATCCAAAACAACTCAATATGCTCGGGAAGATCACTTTGGCAGAAGAGAACCGATTCTTCTGGGTCTAGACCACAAGCTAGAAGATCCACGAGGAGTGAGCGTGTTTGAGCACGGAGTGAATCTGGCAGTGGCGCCGCCGTTAGGGCATGGTAGTCCACCAGACAGACAAAGAGATTCTCATTCTCCTGAATCTTGACCCATTCCCGAACCGCTCCTAAATAGTTGCCCAGATGGAGTCGTCCCGTCGGTTGAATCCCTGAGAGCATATCAACTGAGGGGAGGTTCATGAGGGGATTCTAGCCCTTTCCATTCCCCAAGGGAATGAGACAAGGTTGAGGGATTTATCAGTCCTAAGGAGTACCCTGCCCCTTTGGGGGGTGGTGGTGCCCGGGGTGAAATGAGGAAAGAAGAACGGATCTATCCTCCGAGCAGGAAGATCGTTACACCTCTTGCCCACGAAGCCAACCCATCCAGCACGCTTGGAAAGAACCAGAAAAGTCCAATGACCACAGCAAACCCCCACTTCCCTCCACTCAAGAATGCCGATGCCAATCGAGCAGGGAGAATCGCTTGGATAATCTTCGAACCGTCTAGGGGCGGTAAAGGTATTAGGTTGAATAATGCCAGGATAATATTGACATATACGAGGAGCGCCACCACCAAAGAGAAGATACCTTCGGGAGGAAAGAGGGAAATGAGAACTGACAAGAGGAGAGCTAAGATGAGATTAGAGAGGGGTCCAGCAAATGCCACAAGTGCTAAGTCCCGTTGGGGATGGCGATAATAGGCGATGTTGATCGGTACAGGGCGTGCCCAACCGAAAAGAAAAGGGCTGTTGGTCAGAATCAACAGGAGCGGAACGATGAAAGAGCCGACCCACTCCAAGTGTCGAAGAGGATTCAGAGAAAGGCGTCCTTCATTCTTGGGAGTGGGGTCGCCCAAGAGATGGCTTGCCCATCCATGTGCCGCCTCGTGACAAGAGATGGAGAGAATGAGCCCTACGACCGTAAGGGTCAGAGTAAGGGGCTCTATTTGTCACACCCCCTACTCTTTTCTAGGGCGGTTTCTATCCACCCCAAGATACTCTCTTTGTCCGGCTGGCAGGCACCTCGAAAAACGGCGTCTCTTCCCGCTTCAAGCCATCGGCCCACTCCCTTGCCTGAAGGTACACCCTTGAAAGGTAAGAGGTCAACCCCTGATGGCATTTCTAGGTGAGATTCAATTCCTTCCCACTCCTCAACAAGTCCTTGGGGAGATTCTCTGGATGCGAGAACCCTCACCACGCCCGTCCAAGATCGCGCTACCTTATCTACATCCGCCAAAGAAAACCCCTCCTCAATAAAGGGGAATCCCTCTTCTGCCAAGGGTGCCATTGCCTTTCGTTCCTTCTTCCGGCTACCCATCCGCACCCAAACTGAAGGAGCCTCCCCCCCACGACAACCCGCCAAGAACCCTTCTACCGAACCCATAACCCCCTTGCTCCATCTTCCCCCAAATAGGGTCTGTAGGAGCTTGCCCTCCTCTCCCTCCCCCCAAAGGGGTGGTCCTCCACTTTCAACCCAACGAACGATTTCATGGCGCCATCGCTCGGGGGCAACCTGACAAAACGCATCACCTAAACGAGGGTTCTCCATCGCCTGAATCGTCTCAGGTGCCAAATCCCCGCCCAACCGAAACCGATACCTCATGAGACGGAAAAGACGAGTGGGATCGTCCACAAAACTCTCCCGATGAAAAACCCGCCACCGGGTAGCCGCAAGATCTTCTTTAGCTTGGTCGGGTCCCTCCACATCCCCCAAGTCTCCACCGTTATCAATCCGAGCAATAAGTGCATTCAAAGTAAAATCTCTACGACTAAAATCCTCCTCCCATGTCGCTGGAAAGAAGACTTTGGGGAGTTTGCCCTGTTGAGGATATGCCTCTTTCCGGCGTGTTGACAGACCCACCGAGTAGGGTGGGTTTTCTAGGGAAACCGTCTGAAATCTAGGGTGAAACTGGAATGTCCAGTCTTCGCGATCCAAGACACCCTCCGAAAAGAGGGCTTCCCCTTTCTCCTTGGCTCCGTCCAGAAGAAGGATATCCAAGTCTGTGGCGTGGAGCCCCATTGCCGTATCACGCACCCATCCACCCACAACCCAAGCCTCGCCCTGTGAAGCAAGGAAAGCAGCTATTCTCTTGAGTGGATTAGGTAGATTCATAACGCCCTCTTCTCCATCCACCGTTTCCCCTCCTGACACCGATCATTGAACCCGCACCAGTGGCAGAGCACGGTAGGACTGGCCTTCCACGTCGAGGATCGTATCTCCTTGAGCAACTCCAGGGCCCTCTCCTTGACTTCGTTGGTTTGGTCTTGGGTAACCTCAGCACGGACTTCTTCTTTGTAAAGAAGAAAGTGCCAGTGGCATGTAATCGTCGCCTTTGGAAAGATCGTTGACAATCCCAAAGAATACAACCCACTCTGCAAGTCTCCTCCTAATCCCCTAGGCAACATCTTCTTAGCGCGTCGCATACCCGTCTTGTAGTCATGGATTTCAACATCTCCATTGGGTCTAACAACCAGCTTATCAATGAATCCTCTGACCGATACATCATCTACCAACTCAAAGAGTATCTCTTTCTCGTAAACCTCTTCTCCCACAGGTTTGAACGGTCTGTTTGCCCAATAGTAGTTCTCCAACGCTCTTGATGCACGAGCCAAGTACTTTCGAGGGTGGTCTCGCCGAACAACTCTGATACTTTGCCCCTTTCGCAAGCCATCAGCCCAACGCCTTTGGAGCTCTTCTAAGACAGCCATCAGGCGAGGTGGTCGTTCGCCCTCACGCCCTCTAAGAGAGATCTCTGAGATGATCTCATGGACCAATCGCCCCGCAAAGGCTTCGATCGAAAGGAAAGCTTCGGGCAAGCGATCCTTATACCGATACCGAAACGCCTTGGGGCAGTTCAAATAGGATTTCAACCTAGAAGCGCTCAGGGGCAAGAACGAATCCATACTCATCGCCCCCAATCGGTACGCCTCAAGGCTTCAAAGAGAGCGATCGCGACCGCCATTGCTAGATTCAAAGAACGCTCCCCTTCCCTTATGGGGAGAGAAACGACTTCGTCTGCATCCTCCATGATTTCGGCGGACAAACCGTTGTCTTCGGGACCAAAAAGTAAGTAATCTCCACATCCCAAACCGACATCCCAATAGGGTGTCTTGCTCCGTGACGAAAATGCGACAAGACGACCACCAGAAGGCTTGGGGGGGATTTCATCATGGAGATGGAGGTCCAATCGGGGCCAATAGTCCAAACCTGCTCGCTTCAATCTTGAACTCTCCAAAGAGAACCCCAAAGGGCGCACTAGGTGAAGAGGGGTATCTGTAGCTACAGCTAGCCTACCCACCGAACCTGTATTCCCAGGGATTAGGGGTTGATAGGGTACGACCGCTGGTCGTGGCAATAGGGGAGTCAACCCTTTCACCCTTTCCGATCTGCCCAGCCCTCCACATTCTTCTGCCTTGACCGTCCCACTCCCAATGCACCAGGAGGAATGTCTCTTGTGATTACACTCCCAGCTGCGACCCAAGCACCTTTCCCAATCCGCAAAGGCGCAACCAGAATTGAGTCGCTCCCCACAAAGGCACCCTCACCGATAAATGTGGGATGTTTGGTAGAACCATCATAGTTACAAGTGATCGTTCCCGCACCGATATTTGCCCCTCTCTCAATCGTCGCATCTCCTAGATAAGAAAGGTGGGCTACTTTGACGCCATCCTCTAACTTTGACGCCTTGATTTCAACGAAATTCCCCACCCGACAATGAGAACCCAATTCAGCACCCCCGCGCAAATGAGCATATGGCCCCACTGTGGAATCGTCGCCTACAACGGACTGCTCCACAACCGACCTTGAGATGCGGGCTCGTTTTCCCACTACACTATCCACCAAATCGGTTCCAGGACCAATCACAGCACCTTCTCCTACCACTGTCTTCCCTCTAAGAGTACACCCTGATTCCACACAGACCCCTTGAGCTAGCTCTACAGATGCATCAATAGAGACTGTTGAGGGTGCCCGAATCGTTACCCCTTTCTCCATCCAATTCAATAGGATCTTCTCCTCCTCTCCAATCGACATAGGAGAACTTATAGAGCTCCAGAAAAACGGAGGTAATACCCCGGCTGGCTTTGAGGAGAAAGTATCAAGTCGTCTGCACCACCTACCGAATACCCACCCGTTACCCAAAGACCTTCCGTAACCAAATACCCCAATTCGAACCGTTGACCTGCTTCTTTCACATCTCCGGTCATCCTGCGCGCCTCCACCATTGCAGTCCACGAATGCCATGTAATCCCCAACCCCAAACTCCCCATTCGGAGATTCTCTTCCCCTAAAGGTGTCACAGAGCGGCGAGACCCCATTCGAGCAGTTAGATTCCAAATCCCTGGATTCCAAGCACCTGACCAGCTTAGAACATCATGATCTCCTGAAGCCAACCAATCCCAATCTCTCAACCTGAAAGCTGTCCCTGAAAGGGTAACATGCCTTCCGTGCCACGAAAGCCCCAATGCTTCTCGGGTATACCTCTTGTTCACCACGAAGCCCGATAACTCGCGGTCTCGGTTTGTAGCAAGGGTCAGGGATACCCCCCCGAACTGGCGTCTCGCCTGGATTGAGAACGCATCTCTCTTCATATCACCCCCCAGTCCCGTTAGACTTTCACGAAGAGACCAATCTACAGACCACCCACCTGCCTGATGAGACCCAGCAATCTGATAGTTTTCATCCTCGGATGACAGAGCCGAATCACCTGATACAGAGAGAGACGCTGTCAAAGTGTGGAGCGGGGAAGGCGTCCATTTGGCATTGAGATCTTGTCCCCCAGTCAATCGCCCCTCCTTCTCTTCAAGTCGGTCCGTCAGTCCAAATGTCAATCCAGGAGCGACCGTTTCTGTCGCCCGGATGGACAAGAGTTTGTGGACGGCCGATTGCCCCACTTTCACTTCTCGAGAAAGACGCCAATCAAGGGGGTTATCCCCCCACCGTCCGTTGAAACCCATCTCAAGGAGGTGGCGTGGCTGGGATATGAAATGGCGAGCATTCCATCGTCCACCAGACCAAGCACCATCCATTCGGAATTCAGTCTCGTCCGAAAGGGAGCTCCCAATCGCCTCAAGAACACGAGATTGACGTGCTTGGAACCCCATTCCCGACGAGAAGGTCCCCCGCCAAGAAACTTCAACGACCTCTTCCCTAACGCCACTCTCTGTTCGGCGGTTTCCAATGAATGACAACTGCCCTCCCCCAAGTGTGCCCCCCATCTCAAAACGGCTTTTTCGCTGAGGCGACATCCATCCCTCTCTTTCCTCCACTCGGTGAGATGCCTTGGCGTTCCATCCCAACAAGCCACCTCCCCACCCCCAATCCTGAACGACCGAATCCGCACCTACATTGATGCCTTTCGCACTATATCCATCTTCCAGTCGAGTGCGAGAAAAAGAGAATCCTCCCCATCTCCCGCCTGCCCACGCCAGTCCCAATCGATCAGAATCGTGCCACGCACCATCAGGCATTATGGACTGGGAAAAAGTAGCTCCTCCATCCGTTGAGAGCCAACTGCCATTATCTTCCGACCGGCTTCTAGCCCATTCTGCAGTCGCCGTGAATGCCCCTCGCTGAAAGCGTACATCTTGCCCCTCTAAGGCGTAATTCCCGGTCTCTCTCGTTTGAGAGAATCCCGTTACCCCAATCTGAAGACCACCACCAATATCACGGGATACCCTGCCACCCCAAGTCGGTGTTTCTTCTGTGCGCAAAACCATTTGGTATTGCACTTGAAGGCGAGCTTTTTCATCCAACAAAAGTATGCCATGCCACTTTGATGCCAGCTCGGTCAAGGGTGAAAGCAGGCGTATACGGTCGCCTCCTTCCCTCACGAAATCGATATGCTCTTCCAATCCCCAAGGCCCATTCTCACTTCCATCTGGTTTAACGACCAAAACAGCTGCTTTTAGGGTTTCAAACTTGCGATCAACGGGGCGCAATTGATAGAGAAACCCTCCTGTATCCTCAAAGAGATCTTCTGTGTCTTGAACCACCTCCTCCGCTACAGAAAGGTCGACGACGGTGGCACCAGACGACCAATGCCCTTCGTACCCCTGAAACTGGGTGTCAAACTTGGCAAGGGAAAGTTGGCTAGAGCTTCTTACATTTCCGAATCTGAGGCTACCCCTTTCTCCCCATAACTTCCACGTAAGCCCTTTTCCCCCTCCATTCGGGTTGTAAGCGCCCACATTTCCGGGGTTCAAATGGGCCGATGGATCCGTCAGCTGTTTCCTCATTAAGGATTGACTTGACCAATCGGTATAGCTATCTGTCCAAGCGATTTCTAAGCCGATCCCTTCCCGAGGAGACCGCCATCTCAACGAACCCACGGGTTGGCTACTTCCTGAACCCATGGCAAAAGAGCCCACAAACCCAAATCCGGCACGCGGTTCAAAAGGATTGCCCTCATCAGGAATCAAGGGCAAAGAAAGGTCAACGATTCCACCCCCCATTAAACGGAAAGAAGAGAGGGCAACGCTTGGAGCAGGTCGCCAGCCCGAAGGGACGCCACCACCAATTTCTAAGACACGATCCCCAGGGGCTAAGCCCTCCACACGGAAGGAACCTTGGGCATCAGTAACGATCGTGGTCCCATTCCCAAACTGAAGTTGCAGACCACCAACTCCTACCTCTTCTTTGTCGAATTGACCATCCCCATCCACATCCAACCAAGAGCGACCCGAAAGAAGCCCCAATGAAAACATTCTGTCTGGGAAAATCTCCATGGAGGCTTGCGCTTCACCAGAAAGATAACTGCCCTGCTGGGTAGCTACATGGAAGAGGAGTCCTGCCGACCCAATAAGGGTGGGGTCGGTACTCTTTACACCGAAAGTCTCTACCCAGACTTCACCAGGAGCGAGGGCAGGAATCTCAATCTGATCCCTTTCTCCATTGACCGTCATACCCGGGGGCAGCGTAAGACGAAGAACGGAACCAAGGGGTGTGCCCTCAGGAGCGGTAATCTGAATACGCAAACTCATCGGTTCACCATAGACCATTGATGCCCTATCGGGTGAGACCACCAATCCCACCGCAGCAAAAGAGAGAGCGTCCCAATCAAGAGTTGAACCCTGGGGCAAATACTGGTAAGCTAAACCTGAACTTGAGGAAATCTCAGCGATGCAGGGCACACCCGAGTCAATCTCATAATCAGTAAGCTTTACCCCCGACTTGGGATGGAGACAAGACAGACTGGTGGACTCGGGGACAATCCCTGCTACAGTGAGTCTTCCCGCTAGCAGAGAGAGCGACAAGAAAAAGAGAAGAAAGAAAGAGTTATCCTTCACGGAACCTATTATAGGGCGTTTTCTGGAAAAATCAGAAGGGTAAGGGCGTTATGGGGCGTTTTTTACCCCAAACCCTCTCAAGTTAGATACGATACAATCTCCCGTGTGAATTCACTTCTGACTTGTTTGGCTACGAAATCTCTCTTATTTGCCCCACCAGACAGACCTTTCTTATTGGCTTCAGGCGCAACAAGTCCCTACTATTTGGACTGTAAGGGTGTTACTCTAGACCCCAAATCTCTTCGCCTTTTGGCTCGGGTCTGTGCAGAGAGAATTGAGCAGAAAAGTTGGCTACCCATGGGTGTGGGGGGATTGACTCTAGGAGCAGACCCCATTGCCATCGCCCTTTCACTTGAGGGTGAAAAGAGAGGACATCCTTGGCTCCCTTTCATCGTTAGAAAAGAGACCAAAGGAAGAGGAACCCATAAGCGCGTTGAAGGAAACTTGCCTGTTGGATGTGACGTTGTGGTCTTAGAAGATACGACGACGACGGGGGGTTCGGCGATGAACGCTGTAATGGTCTTGCGCGCAGAGGGTTACCAAGTGTTGGGCGTGCTGACTTTGGTCGACAGAGAAGAGGGTGGCAAAGAACGCTTTGACAAGGAGAGTGTCCCTTTTGAAGCGCTTTTCACTCTGAAAGAAGTCTTGGCACGCTCCCAAGAACTTCACTGACCATTCGTCGGGCAGCCCCCGACCGAACTTTCACAATCCATGGACCCAACCGACCCGCCTGTGCTGCTTCATCGGGGTGGTCCAACCAACCCTTTAGAGCAACGATGAGATCTTCTCTGTCCACGCTCCGTGCGGCTCCATGACCAAGAAGTTCTCCGGCTACATCTCTGAAGTTATCCATATAGGGACCGAAGAGGGTAGGGATACCCATTGAGGCTGGTTCCAGGGGATTGTGACCGCCACGGGGTATCCAAGACCCGCCGACCAAGGCGATTGTCGCCCAACGATACAACCCAGCAAGTACGCCGATTTCATCCACAATAAGTACATCCCAATCTGATTGGCACCCTTCGGACCACCGAACCACTTTGAACTCTGCAGCGATATCCGCAACCCAATCCGCTCGATCCACCTGGCGAGGAGCGATGACTAACCTCAAATCTCCGTCTTTGCGCAATCGTCCAAACGCCCCAAGAATCATCTCTTCTTCCCCTTCGTGGGTACTGCCCGCGACAAGTACTCTCTCCATCGGGCCCCAATCATCACTATCGATAATCGTCGTGGGTAACTTCTTGTCAAACTTGAGGTCGCCCAAGCAGAGACCTCGACCGTCCCCAGCCAACTGCTTGGCACGGTCAAGGTCCTCTAGCCCTCTCATCAATCTCAACCTAAACTGCCGAATCATCCATCCCACCACACCCCGAAAGGGCCATGGAGTTGCCCACATACGGTCCGAGACCCTTCCATTGACCCAGAAAAGGGGAATCTCCTTCTCTCTACATGACCCCATCATCACTGGCCACAACTCGGTCTCCACAAAGAGGGCTGCTTTAGGCATCGTCTGTTCCAGAAAAGAACCAACGGCATGAGCCACATCAAAGGGCGCGACTGCTACAAAAAGCCCCTCTCTTTGAAATCGGGCTTTTGCCACTTTCCACCCTGCCCTTGTTCCCACTGTGATTAGGATTTTATCCTCTCCAGCATTCAAGAAAGCTTCAACCAAGGATTCTGCCGCACCAACCTCTCCTACACTGACAGCGTGGATCCAAATCCCCCCTTGAGGAAGGTCCTTGAATCTCCCGAGGCGACCCTCGTTGAAAGAATCACGAGGAAGTAGATGGAGGATGGGAGAGAGTGCCTTCCCCAAAGCTCGATAAATCCACCACCAAATCGGGAAGGAAGAACGCTCTACCACTTTGAGGGGACGAATCCCCACCTCCTAGACTTAAACGACTCCTTGATCCAACATGGCATCAGCGACTTTCCGAAACCCAGCAATATTTGCACCCACCACATAATCTCCAGCCTTCCCATACGCCTTTGCCGTTTCAATGCACTGGGTATGGATCTCTTTCATAATGCCCACAAGGCGCTCGTCCACTTCCTCTCGCGTCCAAGAAACCCGCATCGCGTTTTGTGCCATCTCAAGACCACTCACGGCAACCCCTCCGGCATTCGCAGCCTTGCCAGGGGCGTAGAGAACCCCACTTTCTTGAAAAAGTGTAACACTCTCAGGTTCAGATGGCATATTCGCCCCCTCCGAAACGGCTCTTACACCGTTCTTGATAAGTTCTTCAGCTTCCCAGTCGCTGATTTCATTCTGAGTGGCACAGGGGAGAGCGATATCACAAGGAAAAATCCAAGGCTCTTTTTCTCCATGGTAGGTTGCCGAAGAAAAGGCGTCCACATATTCATGAATTCGTCCACGGCGTACATTCTTTAATTCCATGACCCAAGCTAGTTTTTCCTCATCGATTCCTGTTTCATCATAGATAACTCCTTTTGAATCGGAAAGGGTAATGACTGTTGCTCCCAGTTGAATCGCCTTTTCTGCTGCATATTGGGCGACATTTCCGCTACCTGAAATAGCTACGCGTTTCCCTGAAAAGCCATCCCCATTCACTGCCAACATCTCCCGAGCAAAATAGACGCAACCATAACCTGTAGCTTCGGGGCGAATTAGGCTTCCTCCCCATCCCACCTTCTTCCCTGTGAGCACACCTGTAAAGGCGTTGTCTAATCTTTTGTACTGTCCAAAGAGATAACCAATTTCTCGTCCTCCTACCCCAATATCCCCTGCAGGCACATCGGTTTGGGCTCCGATATGACGGTAAAGTTCAGTCATAAATGACTGGCAAAAACGCATGACCTCAGCATCGGACTTTCCATGAGGGCTAAAATCTGACCCTCCTTTTCCTCCCCCCAAAGGGAGCGTAGTAAGACTGTTCTTGAAGACTTGCTCAAAGGCAAGGAATTTCAGGATAGATAGATTTACAGAACCGGAAAAACGGAGCCCCCCCTTAAAAGGACCCAACGCACTGTTCATCTGGATCCTAAAACCCCGGTTGACCTGAACGGTGTCCGAATCGTCAACCCACGGAACGCGGAATTGAATCACACGTTCGGGTTCAACCATCCGCTCCAAAATGCCTCCCTCCTCATACTCGGGATGGTGAGCAAGAACAGGTTCTAGGGTCTCCAAGACCTCTTCCACAGCTTGGAAAAACTCGGGTTGATCGGGATCCGTTTCCTTTACCCGAGACAATACTCTCTTTATGTAGTTGCCCATAAGACCTCCTATTCTTCCCTGACCCTCCGGACAAAGAGCGATTCTACTATCAATCCTCTCCCAATAATTGATTGGACCTCTCTAGAGCTTTATCCTTCTCTTGATTGTCTTCGGGCGTAAGAACCCCCTTCAACAACCACAACCGCCCCAAGACTTGGTCCAACTCTCTGCTTCGGGCATCTAATCGGAACGAGAATACTTCTTCAGGTTGGCGGAGTTTTCCCCATTCCTCAAGCGAAAGTGCTCTATCTACCCAAGAAAGAGCCCTCTCCCTGTCTTGGAAAAGAGACCATTCCAGTTGGGCAAGCGCTAAGTAAGTCTCTGGGAAATTATGGGGATCCCACTGGATAGCTCTTTCCCAAAGTCTCCTCGCTTTCTCGGCATCAGTACGAGCAATGAGTGTAGCTGTTCTTTGGGCAAGCGGACTATCTCCGCCCACGGTCAGAAGATGGTCAGCCACACCTTCCGCCACGGGTATGAGGCGAGGCTCAAGAGCGTTTCGCAAGTCCTCGGTAGACCCCAACCAAGAAGTTCCTCTGGCAAGATAACTCTGTGCACAACCGACTTGGTCTCCCGCAGAGCAATCTTGGGGAGGAATTTGCCGATACCCCCAAAGTGCAACGACAAGAACTGCCACCAATGCCGCCCCTTTCCCCTTCGTCTTCTCCCCCTTGGTCGCAGAGGGAAGAGGATCGCTTCCACCCCAAAGGGCTCCAAAGACGAACGGGAGGGGGAGAAAAGTCGCATCAAAGTCCACAAAAGCATGGAGGAGCAACAACCCAGCTCCCACAAGGAGAGCTCTTTCCTCCTTTGTCCCCGTTCCTGCTTTCTGGGCCGAGCGGGCAAATGAAAGGAGAATCGCTCCACCAAAGAGCAACCCCCAAATGCCCCCTTCTGCCCAAGCCCGCAAAACCCAAGAATGGGGGTCGCTAGCACTGTAAATCACCGATTCTTGAACGGCAGGATATCTCGCCGTGAACTCGCCCCAACCGACACCACTCAGAGGTTGGGATGCCCCGAGGAGAATCGCTCCCTTCCCATACGCCATGCGACTACTCGATGAAAACCCCCCCACTAAGTCCTGAAACCGTGGGCTAAGTAGGAAGAATGAGAACAAGAGAAAGAGCCCCCCCAAGACCCACCCCTTTTTCTTGAAGCCCCTAAGACCACCATCCCCCACCCAGACCCAAGGAAGAAAGAAGAGCCCCAAGAGAGCGAGTGCAAGAACGGCTCGAGAACCCGATAGTACGATGCTGATGAGTAGAGCGCCCATTCCACCCCAGCCTAGGAGGGAACGAACACCCTTTCTACTGACCCCAAAGACGAAAAGAGAAGGAAGGGTTGTCAAGAGGAGAGCCGCAGATTGATTATGCCAATGGAGGGGAAAGGCAAACGGCGGAAGACTCCCTTGGAGACGCCAAAGGAGAACACCCACCAACGAAGCGACACCCCCAAAGAGTGCCCACCCCCTTACCGAAGAGACCTTTCCCATACTCCGTCGCAAACCCCATCCTCCCCACCAAATAAGTGCTGTACCCAACGCGCCCACTCCATTCAGGTAGGGCAGAACAACGAAAGGAAGCCCCAACAACAACAAGGTGCCCCCCAGAAACAAAGCTCCTCCCACTCGGGGTTTCCAGAAAGCGTGGTGTGCACCCACCAATGCTACGACGCCTAGGAGAATCGTATCAACCGTTGAAGAAGAGGGAAGAGTCTGGAGAAGGACGATGTAGATAACGAGACCAAAGAAGAGCCCCATCCCGGCCCAACCCACTCGTTTCATACCTAACTACCAGGAATGAAAAAGAGAATCTCGGAATGCGCAGCAAGCCGAAAAAAGACCGATGGTGCTAGCCCCACAAAAAGAGTAAAAAAGGTTGCAAATGCGACTCCAGTCCAGGTAAAGACCACCCCTTTGAGCTGGGCGGGTTCACCACTTTCTTCGGGTTGCTTCAGGAACATCTCTCGGGCCACCTTGAAGTAATAGTAGAGGGCAATAACGGTATTCAAACCACCCACGGCAACGAGCCAAACCAATTGAGGCGTTTCCAAGGCAGCCATAAAGACGCTCCATTTCGCCCAAGCCCCAGCTGTAGGGGGAATGCCTGCAAGGCTAGCCAAACAGATTAGCATCAAGAGCGCCATACCCGCTTCTCGCCGCCACAACCCTCGAAATCCCTGCAGTGTGGGGGGAATACCCTTAGACTCAAGATAGGAAACGACACCAAATGCCCCCACATTCATAAAGATATAACAGAAAAGATAGAAAAGAGCTGCTTGGAATCCCAACGAATGGAAAGGGGTGATGCCCGGAGCAACGGCGGCCGCTACGATCGCCATTAGGACGAATCCGACATGAGCTATTGAGGAAAAGGCGAGCATCCTCTTTACATTTTTCTGATGGAGTGCAGAGAGGTTACCGACAGTCATGGTGATAGCCGCCAATCCAGCGAGTATCCCCGTCCAGTGCATCGTCATCGGTGCCAATCCCAAGAGAAAGATGCGCATCCAGACACAGAACCCCGCCACCTTTGGGGCCAGAGCCAAGAACACACCTACAGGTGCAGGAGAGCCTTCTACGGCATCAGGGAACCACTGATGGAACGGGGCAACCGCAATCTTATAACCCAACCCTGCCACCATCACAGCTAATGCCAGCCCAATAAGCCCTTCGTTGGGATGCCCCTTATCCAACAACCAATAGATATCATATAGATTCGTCGTTCCCAACAATCCATAGAACAACGCCCCCGCCAAGAGAATGAGAATTCCCGAAAAGACGCCCACAAGGAAATACTTGAGCATTGCCTCTCCGCTTCGAGCCCCTTCTCGACTAAAACCGACGAGGAGATAGAGAGTGATAGAGCTAAACTCCGTCATGACATAGATAGCCAAGAGGTCGGAAGAAGCGACCATAAACATCAAACTCACACCAGCGATCATCAAGAGTGCAAAGAACTCACCCCGGTTCTTCCTGAGTTTGGGATGGTCCCATGCTAAGAGAATCGTGAAGATAACGATGATATCAATCGTCAGCTCCCAGAAAATTGAGAAGGGATCAAAAGTCTCCATTCCTCCCCAGAATTGACCAAGGTTCCACGTGAAATGGCGACTCGTCAGCCGAATAATTGCAAAGGTAGTCGCAATACTAAAGAGCTGGAAAAAGAGAGCAAGTGAAGGAATCCAATGGCGCTCTTTGGCAACCCGACCCAGTCCGAAGAACATGGCAAAAACGAAACCACCTAAAACCCAAGGTTTGGGGTCACCCCAAGGTAGGTCGGCAAAGTTCAAGATTTGAGCAGCAGGTAGAGCCATAAGTAGCCCCAAGCCAGAAGCGCCCCACTTGGGTAGAGATAGACGACTTCCCTTCTGCTTGGTCAGGAAAGCAAAGAGGATTCCAAAGACCAGAAATCCAAGAACCCACGCCCAAGTCCCCCCCTTGGGAAGCCCCATTGAGATGCCGATAGATGCAGCAATAACTCCGCCAAATCCACCCACACCTGTAGCGTCCCAACTGGGCAAAAGACGATTCCCTTCTCCCCCCTTCTTCTTGAGGACAATCGCCATCCCCAAGACGAGCAAAGCCCCCACAGCGACCGCAATCTCAGGAACGAGAAGGAAATACCCTTGGTGCTTATGGAGAAGGAACTGGAGCGCTTGGTCTAACGCGACCAAAGGATTGAGCGTATCGAATGAGAACCCAAAGACCGAAACCCCCAAAGAGGAAGAGGTCAGTGAGGACCCCAAGAGAGGAAGGTGAAACATATCTCTGACTAACTACTTAGGGAAGATCCGAACGGAGATAGAAGTTCTCGGTGCGCCAAACGACTTGGTTGGGATCATCCTGGAAATAAGCACCAAAGCGCATCTGCACCAACGCAGGAGCGACCGATACGACCTGTGCAACACCCATTACGATTCGGGTGGTCTTCGTTTCAGGGTTGAAAAATCCATCCGCTTGAAAAGGTCCCAACCGAGCATCAGGGGCAAAAAGTGAAGAGAAAGGGGATCCCCTTTGTTGCAACACAGCAAAGAGCTGACCATCAAATCCCATCACGCCCACCACATCAAACCCAGCCCGAAAACTCATAGCAACCTTAGCCACAGAAGAGGCAAGAATCGCAGAAGGTTGCGTTGTAATGCCCTGATCGGGCAGAAGTTCGGCAGGAATCGAAGCGGGAATCACAAAGGGGTCGTACTTGAAAAAGTCCGGTTTTTCTTCACTCCGATAACTACGGAAAATATCGAATTTGACATCCAAGACTCCTTGACGCAAATCCAGTTCGCGCAACGCTTGTGCCTGATCCCTATATTCTCCAGAATGCCCGGAAGAAGGGAAGATCGCCCAAAATAGAACAATCAAGAAAGCAGAAAGGAGCTTGTTCAAAGTAAACCTACGCGACCCACTCTTGGTGATAAACCAGACCAAACTGTCTAGGTGCAGGATCGCTCTTCCCTTTATTAATGAAAAAGAGAACCCCCGCCAGAACCAAACCACCAACGATTGCGACCACTAAGACCGCCTTCCAGTCGATATCCATAGAGGGCTGGTACCGACTCGTTACTGACCGAGAGCGATGCCTGTAGGGGCCTCTCCAGCCAATGTTCCACTGGTAGAAGCCTCAGCCTTGTTGCTGTTCCAAACGACGATACCGAGAACGGCTACGACAAGAACGATGACCAATGTGGCAACTTTGTTATCAACCTGCATAATAAAAACCTCCTAGAGTTTTGTTCCATTATAAAGGGAGATTGTACGAAATAAGGGAAAACGGCACCTAAAGTGACAATCCGCTCCCCCCGCCGCCACCGCCGCCCCCGCCGCCACCACCCCCAGAGGAACCAATCGATTGCCCTGAAGGAATAAAAGACTCAGGGGATGAATTGGGGGTTCCTTCTTCGTTCAACAGATAAGCAGAGCCCACAAATGCAACGATTTCCCATGTACCCACAGGTCGTATATTGAATGTGGATGCTTCCTGGGAGAAAAAGAGAACGGAGATTTGGTACGCACCCATGAAATACTCACTTTCACGATTAAGTGCCGTTAGAAAACCCATCACCTTATCAAAACTACCGCCCACCTGCATCACAAAGGGAAGGCGATTGATGAGATTGGGCGATTCAATATAGGGGCCCGTATCACCGAACTTATAAGTCCCCAAGGAGAAATAGCGCGTGATTTGAGGAATCTCCCATGAGACAGGAATCGTATCTGTCCCTCGCACTTCCCAACCCGTAGCGACCTGCCCCATAGGGAGCAACCCGTTTTCTCGTATCATTCGATTCAAATGGGGCTGGAACTCCTCAAGGACTTCCCAACGATCTTGGAAAAACATCGGGGTTACCTCGGTCCACTTCGCCTCCATAACTTGATTGAGTTCAATCAAGCCATGGAGCTCCTCAGACTGTTCTTTCATCGTCTTTAGGTTCTTCGTTTCTCGTGTAATCTCTTGCTCTACTTTCTTTAGGTCATTCTTTCTGGGTTGAACCATCTGGGAAGTAAAAAGGTAGATCAAAAGAGGTATCAACAAGAGTACGACCGAAACCATAGCAATCCACTTGACTTCTCTATTCTGTCGAGCTTGTTGTGGATTCGCTTCAATGCGAACCCCACCCACCATGCCACTGTCTTCACCCCTTGCCATTATTCAGAGAACCCCGGAGGACGCCCAAATCCGGCGCCTCCTCCCATTCCACCGCCCGAGGGCATCCCTCCGCCCCCCGGACCAGGATCCGCACTTGAGCTGCCACCACCGCCTCCCCCTCCACAAAGGGAAAGAGGACCAAACGCTTCCTGCATCTTCGCCCGATCATTAAGTTCAGGGTTTAGGGTTAATGTGAGGTTGAAGTTGAAGAGGGTTGTCACCTGGGGAGTTGCGCGGAAAAGTCTCACGAGGTCGTCCAAAGCACTCCCCGATGCACTCCGTTGGCGTTCGATATCACGTAGAGCAGCTTCGTCCCCCACCGCTAAGTCAATCGACCACTCAAATCCCTGCTCAAAATAGGTACTTTCTCTTAGCGCAAAAAGGAAACGATAGATATCCTCCATCGAGAGGGCTTGACCAGCCAAAGCGACCGTATCCATCCCCTCCACAGCGATTCCCATCATGTTGTTTGAATCACCAGCCCTCTGAGAAAGCCAAATCGTTTTGGGCATCAAGGTACGAATCTCATCCAAAAGGACTTCCCAAGGAAACTGGGTTGCCGAAAGAAGAACGACAGCACATACCTTGGGTCGAAGTCCGTTGAGTCGGCTCGTTTCACCATCAAAAGCATTGGCATCAGCCTCGTAAGAATAACTCCTCTGGCAACTCCCTAAAACAGGTGGAATCTTCACCTCTCCTTCCCAAACCCCCCCATCCATCTCTTCACAAACATTCTGAAACACCACAGACTCATCACCTCGATCCCTAGTCCAGTCACGAGACCGCGACTGCTCATTTTCAACATTCCTTAGCCTCGTATTTGCTCCCGCAATCTTGTTGTCATAATCTTCCAAGACGGTATAACCGAAATAGGCAGGAGCTAATGAGAGGATCGCGACCCACTTCATGACAGCGACTGAAGTTTTCTTGACGGCATATTCTCTAGGCAAGAGGTTCAAGGGAGCCATCGATTTCATCGAGAGCGCCTGGAGCGCCAACGAAACAGGAGCTGTCAGTTCAGAAACCCGTCCACGCATCTCTTCGGGTTCCCATTCGGTGGAGCCATAATCAACAGCCTCTAAGGGATCACCAATGACCACATCTAATCCGGTTGATTCGGTCAAGAAAGTCTCCAAGTTAGGGAATCGTCCCAAGTTGCCCACAAGGACGATCCTCCCTAACCTCTCTCTGCGACGAGAAAAGGACTCAAAGAACCGTTTTGATTTTTCGATTTCTTGGGCAAACTGTCCAAAGACCTTTCGCAACGCCCCATTGACGCGAGACTGGGAAGGCATCCCATCATCCTCATCCTCTCCCACTTCACTCTCTCCATCCTCGGAGAAAGACGCAAAGGGATCATCTGGGGCTTCTCCAGATATCTCTTCAGCAGAGTCTACGTCCATTAGGTCAATCTCAGTCGCTCGGAAAATATCTGCCAAGGCGGGTAGCCCCACCTCTAACTCCGCTGCCAAGGAGGTCATCACCTTCTCGTAACCAAACTCCACGGTTCGAGACAACCTAGCCGCCGTGGCGGGCGGTTTTGCTTTCTTCTTCTTTTTCCGTCGTCGTGTCGTCTCTTCCTCTTCCTCCATCACATCAGGTTGTTGCCCCGTCAAGAAGACGATATCGGTAATGGCATTCCTAAAATCAATCAACGCAATAGACTGGGAGTAGTCTTCGTAATACCTCTTCAAGATCTCAGCTTCGGAAAGGAAACCGATATGGAGACCCACAGGGTCCATCTTTTCCTTTTGAATGGCCAAGAGAATCGGTTCAATGATGGAGTAGCGTGTGGCAAGAATCAAAATCTCTTGCTTTTCGATTTCATCCTCCATCACCTCTCCCAAAACGACATACCTAAAAAGCGTATCTTCTGGGGGGAAGGGAACATACTGACCCAACTGCACATTCAAAGTCTCTTTCAACAAGGCGGGTTTCATTTTGGGTAGGCGTACAACACGCACCACAGAGTTTGTTCCCGAGAGACCAACGACGACTCGGCGCCCTGTAATACCCGTCGCCACAAGCCCTTCACCGAATTGCTGGGAAAACGCATCGGGATCAACGATTCGTCCCATCCTCCATGCTGCACCGTCCACAGGGATAAAACCCGCTCTTTCCATGATGGATTCCTTCCGACGCTTCGTCAACTGAACGACCCGAATAGAGTTGTCCTGAAAATCGATGCCTACTACGCTCTTTGGTGATCTCTTCTTCTTGGGCGGGCGTACTCGCCTAGCGACAGGGACATCCCCTTCATCTCCAGTAGGAGACGCGGGAGCCCGACGCCTAAAAAGTGCCATGCGTTACCGTTGACTGTTGATAAGACGGACGGTAATAAGGAAAAGGACTTCTTGGTCGGTTTTGTTCGTATCCGTTCTTGTGAATATCTTTCCGATAATCGGAATATCCCCAAGGAAGGGGAATTTGTTCAAACTCGTTGCTACATTCTCCCGAGAGAGACCACCCATGACCAAAGTCTCACCATCCTTGAGTACAACCAAGGTTTGAACCGAGTTATTTGCCGTAGCTGGAACGCTCGTTGCCCCATCAGGCGTGGTGACAAAACCGGTAATTTCGGAAAAAGAAGGGGAGAGGAAAAGTGTAATGCGTCCTTCATCATCAATCACGGGTGTCAGACTCAACTGAACTCCGGTGTCAATCGTCTGAATATTCGTCGTTTCGGTCGTTGTAAACCCACCAGCACCATCAGGAATAAAAGTCGTAGTGGTCGTAATAAAAGGAGTGGATTGGCTAATATTGACCGAACAGGGGATTCCATCAGAACAGACGATTCTGGGCGTAGAAAGAACCTTCGCTTGGTTCTTGTTGATCGCCATAGAAAGAGCTGCTTGGTAGTCTTGGAAACTGCTGCTACTCCCCTTCCCCAAAATGGCGATAGCTACTGATGTTCCAAAAGTGACACGGAACCGATCAAAGACAGCTTGGTTTTGAGTGGGATCAGCCGAAAGACCAAAGACCTTAGAAAGACCATGGTCAACCGTGAACATAGAAACCTGAATGTCGACCTGGCGCGGGGGCTGATCCAACTTTCGGACCATGTTTTCAATCGTATCAATCAACTCAGGCGTCCCTCGAAGGATAAGCTTATTCCCTTTAGCAGGGAAGAGTTGCTGACCTCCGCCACCCCCCAGACCTCCACCTCCACCTGTTCCACCACCACCAAATCCGCCCCCACCCGTTCCACCACCAAACTGTGAAGGAGAGAAAGAGAGAGGAGGGGGCGCAGAGAATCCGCCCAATCCGCCACCACCACTTCCTCCACCGATTCCCCCCCCCACACCCCCCCCCCCCCCCCCCCACCCACCCCCCCCCCCCCCCCCCCCCCCCCCCCCC
>JACNFQ010000047.1:22767-25338 GCA_014384545.1 bacterium
CCCGACACCGTGCTCAACATTACCACTCACGTCCAGCGCCTCGCCCAGCATAACCATTACCCCCCTCCCAGCGCAAACTACCTACCCTCAGCCACCCTCCCAACCTCCCCCTCCTCATCAACTACCACCACCAAATCCGCCCCCACCCGTTCCCCCTTGAGGGCCTGAGTAAAAAGCGAAAGCACCAGGGCTCATTTCAAGTTGTGTCAAGATCGTAGCAACCTGGAAAGGATCGGCATAATCAATCTGTAGAATCTTGATCACATCAAGACCATACCGTGTTTCAATCGCTTGCCTCTCACCCACAATCACAATGGGAATCCCTGAGTCCGTTCGTTTTACCCGGTACTCAAGATTGGCGCTTCTCACAATTACATCCAATGCATCATCAAAAGAAACAGGGGGCAAAGAGAGGCTGATAATCGTTGCCAATCCCCCTTGGGCGGATTGGTCAAAAATCATACCCACACCCGCTTGGAGTGCAAGCGTACGAAGAACATCCGAAACCGTGCCCGTATAGTCAATATTGACCATCGTGTCGCTTATCTTGAAATCTGGGCGTTCGGGTTCTGGAAGCGAAAATGTATCTACGTCACCAAGCACCTCTTCAATAACTTCATCGCCCTGATCTTCTTCTACCGGGATATCCGGACCGGACTCCCTAGTACCTGATGGAGAAAAAGTGATGGTCAAGACACCCTCGGAGAAGCTCTCTGCGAGGGAAAACTCACCTTCTACATCCATTTCGATATAGAGATGAGAGAAATCTTCGCGGACACGAACACCCCTAACTACCTTCCCAGAAACGGGGGAGGACTCGCCATACTGACCGATCCAATAGGGGGCACTCCCACCCGCAAAAACGATTGTGACCCTATGGGGAGAAACGGTCTGTCTCGTTTCGTGGCTGTCCTGACCAGAAAACCGAATCGTAACGACATCATCACTTCCCATAAAGTCAAAAGAAATATCGTCAACGACAACTCCAGCCGCGACATCAGGAACAACATCACGGACGATGAGGTTTTCGCCATCATTCTCAATCGTGATACCCAATTCACCAGCCAAAGCCTCGGTCGTTGCAGATAAAGTATCAGAAATACTGACAGAAAGAACGAGGGATGAAATCCCTTCACTGATATCCATATCAAGCAGTAGATCTGCTTGGTCAGCGATTCTAGAAAGAATCTCAGCGACAGATCCCTCCATCTCCAACTCAATTTCAAAAGATGTTTCTGATCCTTCAGCCGCAATCCGTGCGGCTTCTTCTTCCGCTAGGGCTGCTGCTTCTTCTGCGACCCGCGCCGCTTCTTCCTCTGCCATTCGTGCGGCTTCCTCGGCCGCTAGGGCTGCTGCCTCTTCAGCTGCGATCCGAGCCGCTCCTTCTTCTGCCATCCGTGCTGCTTCTTCTGCCGCTAGGGCTGCTGCCTCTTCAGCTGCGATCCGCGCCGCTTCCAAAGCCTCATCCGTATCCCTGACCTCCAAGACCTCATCTACGACCGACCACCTGATAGGGAGTTGCCCAGCGAGAGCAGACATAAAGTCATTCAGCACCCCTGCTCCATCAAACGCCACAATCGTATTACCAGTCAGCGAAAGGAGGTTGGCGTCTAATACAAGACTTGCTTGATCGGCGATTTCTGCCAAGAGATCCAAGAGACTCCCTTCAAAATCAAGGACAAGTGCGGGTGGGGTCGCTGCCTCTTCTGCGACCCGCGCCGCTTCTTCCTCGGCCGCTAGGGCTGCTGCTTCTTCTGCCGCTAGGGCTGCTGCCTCTTCAGCTGCGATCCGTGCCGCTTCTTCCTCTGCCAACCGTGTGGCTTCCTCAGCCGCTAGGGCTGCTGCCTCTTCAGCTGCGATCCGTGCCGCTTCTTCCTCTGCCAACCGTGTGGCTTCCTCAGCCGCTAGGGCTGCTGCCTCTTCAGCTGCGATCCGTGCCGCTTCTTCCTCTGCCAACCGTGTGGCTTCCTCAGCCGCTAGGGCTGCTGCCTCTTCAGCTGCGATCCGTGCCGCTTCTTCCTCTGCCAACCGTGCGGCTTCCTCAGCCGCTGCTGCTTCTATAGCTTCAGCCGTATCCCGCACCACCAAAACACCCTCTGTCACCGACCACTCAATGGGGAGTTGTAGGGCAAGAGCCGACATGAACTCATCCAGCCCCCCTTCTCCATCAAGCGAAAGGAGCGTCCCACCCGTCACCGAGAGGAGTTCCGCATCAAGAACGAGTCCCGATTGAGCAGCTATTTCTGCTAAAAGATCTAAGAGGCTTCCCTCAAACGCCAAGACTAAAGAAGGCGCACGATCCACCACCTGATCCCGAATCTGTAGAACGCCATCTTGTACGGCCCACAAAATGGGAATATCTGCGGAGAGTGCGTCCAAGAATTCGCCCAAGGATAAATCAGAAACATCCACCTCTAATACACCCAGTGCGATCGCTTTTGGGGCATCAAAGTCCAGTACGAGCCCTGCCTGATTGGCAGCGGCAGTCAGAATCTCCTCCACATCTCCCTCACGAACCATTCTCAAGGGGACATCAGCCCCCTCAGAAACCTCAATCTCGGGCATCGGTGT
>JACNFQ010000090.1 GCA_014384545.1 bacterium
CCAAAAGGGAAACCCCACGTGAAGCTGGAAATGAAAGGAAGGCTCGAGGGTCGGTAGAAAGATCACAGTAGTTGGTATAGAGATCACATCCAAACTGGGCTGAACTATCTTAATCAGTTCCAAAGGCGTGACCTAATTCTGCAGAGCGTCCCGCCAATTCGGCAAGAAAACTATGTTGCTCTCCCTCCACTTCGTCGGACAGATCTGTATATCCGTATTGGATATTCCACACATCATAATCACCAACAACCCTTGAGTAATAGTCCCCTTGGTTGCCCCGATCCGAAGAGATATTCGCAGAAGCGTAGTCCATTACCGAAGAGATTAAACCATGTTCTTGCGTGTATTCTGTATCGTTCAATGACTCCCAAGGGATCTCGCTACTCGACTTGAAATTATGTCGAAGGCCCAAAGTATGACCCACTTCGTGCATCGTGACCTCTACCAAGCCTTGCGCAACGAATTCTTCAGGAATCTCTTCACCAGGCAACATCAAACCATCATTGATGAGCACCGAACGAAGGAGATGCGCTGAAAGATCGCCTCCCGCAATGGGGTCCAAAAGAGCACAATACCTTTGGACGAGTTCGGGCGAAAGACCCTCTAAGAAAGCGGGGCGGTCCCCCTGGGCAATCGTTGGGCTTGCTAACATCTCGTAAGCATCAGGAAGGTTCATCATGGGCGAACCCTCTAACTCATAATCCTCGGTCCACGCACGTATCCAACTCGCCGTAAACACGATATCTGCATTCAGAATCTCGCCCGTTCGAGGGTCTACATTGCTAGGACCAATTGCGAAAGTGGAACGGAGGCTAGGTGCCCAAGACACTGAGGAATACCTAATATCACCAGCGTCATAATCTTCGGGCCAGTCCTCATCAGTGGGAAGCACTGCGCGCACGGCACCAATCCATCCAGCAGCTTCGAAAGCCTTGTTCCATAACTCAATACCTTCTTTGACGTACGGTCGCCATCGGGGGGGTACGCTGGGATCTACATAGTAAGTAATCGGTTTGATCGGGGCTGAGATATCGGCATCCGGATCCGCCTTTTCAAGCCGCCATCGATTCGCCATCCGCTCCAGAGCGCCGTCCGTAGTCTCCACACCCATATCAAGATACTCCGTGGTGAAATACCCCACCCTTTGGTCGGAGACGCGCGGAGTCATGGGGACTTCGGGGAGCCTAGCAAGCGAAAGGTGAACGCCCATCAATCTGCTGCCCACCGAAAACTCAAAGTCAAACTCTAGATTCTCTGGGTATGCTTTGGTCGAAACGATTCGGGAAAGATCCCTATCGGCACGGATGTTCAATCCACCAAATCCATCCCAAATCGTATCGGAAATATCGATCAAATAATGGGTGATGGGCTCTTCATCATCATCCTCAAATCCCCCAGCATCCCCAGCCCCACCACCCTTTCTTCGGGCTTCAGCAGTCCCTTCCATCTTTTCGGACATGCCCTGACCACTCATCGTCATTGTCCAAGTACCCTTGAGGGTGTTCTCCTTGACCAAGTCAAAAGAAAAATCCATACTCATAGAGAATCCATCTTCAGCCTCAGAGAAACCAAAAGTCAGTGTCTTCCCATCAAAAGAGCCTTCAATCTCTTCCTCTTCCATGCCCATGTCCCCTTCCATCGTACCCGTGACATCTTCACCATCCAGGGTCAGGAACATCGTAAAACTCTCCATCTCTCCAAAATCCGGAAGTGACATAGAGCCTTTCCACTTTCCAGAAATGGGGTCCACAAAGAGCTCTTCTTCCCCCTCTTCACCTTCCCGCGTAAAAGAGACTTGGTGAGCTGTCGACATCATTCCACTGCACGGATTGGCAACATCCTCATCTTCCCCTTCGACAGCTTCAAGATCACCCTCCCCTTCCCCTTCCCCTTCCTCTACAGGGGAAGCATGGCGCACAGCAACGGGCTCAAAAACCATCATGGGAACACCATCAAAGGTACCCATCTGGAACGCCTGAGCCAATTCGCTATCGGGGTCTATTCGTAAATCCATTTGTGGCCGAACCAAATTTAGCCGCTTCCCATCAGCATGGGCACGCCATTCCATCGTCATTTCGCCCATCGGCATATGGAGCAATGAACTGCTCCCATCACCTCTCGAAAACATCATTGCACCCAAAATGGGGTGACCCAATTCGGTGGCGGGAACCTCTAAGTAATAGATACCCTCGTTATCACCTTCACCCACATACAGATTCAAGAACCCTTCAAGTTTCTTGAAATCCTCTGTTGCCTCTTCAATCGCGTCCACTTCTTCCTCTGCTGGCTCGTCAACAACAGGTGCTGGTGCTTCTTCTTTTACCCAGCAACCACACATAGGGTCCCACTTGCCGTCTCCTGCAGAGAGAGTGGCACCTGGAAGGGCAAGTAAGAATGCAAGGGCAGTAATGAGCCCCGCTAGATTAAACGAAAATTTCATATATTCAAAAGTCTCTCCAATGGAATGTGACCAAGTCTAGCATACGCACGCGCGCACGTTGTGATAAAAACTCTCTTCTCCTAATACTAGACCCAAAGCTAGGTTGTCCGCTTGCCCAAGAGTGAAGCCAACATCTCCTCCATCCCCATTCCCACCTTTATTGCCTCCTCTTGCCCATCCACAATTCGAGAAAAGAGATCCCTTTTCTTATCCAAAATCTCCAATACTCTCTCTTCAACCGTTCCTTCTGCCACCAAGTGGAGGGCTAATACGGGACGATGAATACCGATTCGATGGGCACGAGCAATCCGTTGAGCCAACTTGGCGGGGTTAAAAGGAAGTTCGTAGTTCACCACCAAGTCCACCCCTTGGAGATTAAGTCCATGGGCTGCAGCATCTGTCGCAACAAGAACACGATGGTTGGAGTCCTCCAAGAACGCTTCAATCACACCATCTCTCTCTTTCTGAGACAAACCTCCGTGGTAAACCTCGTTCTCCCAACCTGATTGGGTCAACCTGTCAGAGAGAATCTTCGCCATCCTCGTCCACTCTGTAAAGAGGAGGACTTTCTTCCCCTTTATCTTGATTCCCTCAAGCAACAGAGACAACTCCTCCCATTTTCCGCTCTTCCCCTCCTCGCCCACCAATGCGGGGTCATCACACGCCTCTCGCATGCGGAGAAGACCTTCTAGGATGCTCCCAAATCCCTCCCCATCTTCGCGAGCACTCCATGCCTCTTTCGCTTCCGCTTCTAACCGTCGGTAAACCTTGAACTGGGCTGTGGGCAATCCCACACGATGTACCCTCTCCAACAGGGGAGGGAGATCCTTAAGAACTTCTTCTTTCTTGCGCCGAAGAAAGATGCCTTCAATTCGGCGGCGCATCTCGGGGATGCGCTTTACTTCAACCACACCTCCAAAGTGGTCCAAGACCAAATAGCGTCTCCTGAATCGGTACGGCATCGTTCCCAGTACACGAGCATCGATTGTCCGAACCACCGTGTATAACTCTTCGGCATTATTCTCCAAGGGCGTTCCTGTGAGACCAAAGACCACGACGGGCTTCAGTTTTTGGACAGCTCGTGTCGTCTTGGATCGCCAGTTCTTGACGCGTTGACATTCGTCCAAGACAAGGGCACCCTCTTCAGCGGCAGGACCCCCATCATCTCTCAAGAGTATCTCATAATTGACGATACGCCAAAAAGAGGGGGTTGCCCATAACTCTTTTCTCTGCTTGGGGGTTCCCCTAACAACGACCGCTTCTTCGCCGGTAAACCTTTGAATCTCCTCAGCCCACTGTGTCCGCAAACTGGCAGGCACCACAATCAACGCCTTTGACACCTCCCCCCTTTCCCGCAATGCCTTGACAGCAGCAATCGCTTGAACCGTCTTTCCCAACCCCATCTCATCACCCAACAACCCTCTCTTGACTACAGTCAAGAAAGCAGCACCTTTCTCTTGATGAGGAAGGAGGGGCAATCGGAGGATATCCGGAAAAGCACTCTCTTTTTCTGCTGCCATCTTGACCAAATCCTCAACACCCTCCCCAACGCGCAAGGTTCGGTTCATCGCTTCCAATGCCCCCGCCAAGCGTGGTAGTGCTTTTGGAGCTTTCATCGTTCCGAATTGATCCAGATAGGGACGAATCCCCTCTCTTGTCTCATCGTCCTCTTCTGTCAAAGAGGGAAGGAGTTCGATTTGATGAAGAAAGCGCTCCGAGGGCATCGCTAGGTACCCATTCGTCCCCGCCAGTCGAGCCAGGCGCCATGCCCCCGTCTCCACTTCAACCCACCCCCCCCTCTCTTCTAGGGCGAATGAAAGTAGGTGTAGTGAACGGGCATCAAAGAGAACTTCTTCAGGGGCAAACCGCTCACAAATCTCTTCAAGATTCGGTTCAAGCATCGGATGGTGCCTTACTTCTATCCTTCCCCCTGCTGCACAGATCGTGATTTTTCGCTTCTCTTTGAACGCCACCAACGCTCCTCTCCCCTTCTTCGTGGGTGCCAACCGAACACCTTGTTCTTGAAGCTCCTTGGCAACACGTCCCAACAGGAGAGGATTGTGGAGGAATCCCCGTGGCGCAACTCGTTTCACAATCCGCTCTACACCCTTCCCAGAGCCCCGGTACCACAGAGCCATTTTCGCGGGACCAATCCCGTCCAAGATGACCGTTCTCTCCCTCTTGAATCTCTCGTAAGCTGTATCGCTCCCTTCAGCCAAGAGAATCACGACATCCAATCGCTCCATCCTCATCTTGAATACCCAGAACCGAGAAGAAGGCAAGATTCCCATGGGAGCAAACTCTTCCACTAGAGCCTCTGCACCGCTGGTCAATTTACCCACACGCTCCAGAGTGATACGACCCCCCTCTGAAAAAACGAGACGCAA